>CAJCII010000026.1 GCA_903970335.1 Bacteroidota bacterium
GCGGCGGTGACGTGGAGATGAGGCAGGACGAGACCGAGCGCCACGGCCACATGCAGGACGAAGGATGCTACCAGCATCTGGGGAAGGCCCACGCGCATAAGGGGAGCGTAGGGGGTTTTTATCGGAAGTCAGGTAAAAAAGATTTAAGGGGTTAGACTTCTTGAGACTAAAGTCGTCGAGCCTTGAAAAGAAAAGGGCCACGCACGGGGCTGTCCACGCGCTAAGCCTCGTAAAAGGCTTCGGCGCACGAGGGGCAGACCCCATGTTTGAATTGGCTGCCCGTATGCTCATTGATGTAAGTTTCGACCAGTTGCCAGTAATTGTCGTCGCTGCGTAATTTCCGACAATAGGTGCAGATCGGAATGAGGTCCTTGAGTTGGCGAATTTCGCTCGTGTAGTGCAGGATCCGTTCCGCCACCCGCAGGCGCATCCGGATCGCGGCACGGTCCAGGGGTTTGGTGAGAAAATCGTCCACGCCCGCCTCCGAGGCCAAATCGTAATTCTCGGGCTTCGTTTCCTGTGAGGTGAGAAGGATAAAGTAAGTATAGGGCGTCTTCTTGCGTTCGCGGACTTTTTGACAAAGACCCAGTCCGTCCAGATTCGGCATCAGCCAGTCGCTGACGATGACTCGGACGGGATCGCGGTCGAAGGCCTCCCAGGCTTCGACCCCGTTGGAGGTCGAGATCACCTCGTGACCGAAGGACTCGAGGGCGTTCCGGAGGATTTTGGCGGCGACGGGTTCGTCTTCGACGATAAGGATTTTCATTGGGTAATTTTGATTTTCCGGTGGGATTCCAGGCTGGCCATGAAGCGGTGCAATTCCCTTTCGGCGGAGGCAATAACTTCGGCGATGCCTTCCATCCTGCCGTGGTGGCCCGCTTCTTCGATTTGCGCGCAGAGGTCGCGGAGCGTGGATGCGCCGAAATTGCTGCAACTTCCCTTGAGGGTGTGCGCCGCCAGAAAAAGATCCGCCGGGCGGTTCCCGGCAAAGGCGCGGTGCATGTCGGTGATGGTGGCGGGGGCGCTTTGGACAAACAAGTCGATCAATTCGTCGAATTCGTCTCCGCCTTCTTCCATCAAATCGCGCAACACATCGTCGTCGAGCCGCTCCGCCGGTCTGGCCTTGACCCGCTCCATGGCGGCACGGAGGTCCGCCCGGCGCAGGGGCTTGCTGATGTAGTCGTCCATGCCGACGGCGAGACATTTCTCCCGGTCGCCCACCATGGCGTTGGCGGTCATGGCAATGATCCAGGTCCGGTGACCGTTTTGTTCCCGTTGGCGGATTTCCGTGGTCGTTTCATAACCGTCCAGTCCCGGCATCTGACAATCCATCAGGATAATGTCGTACCGCTTGTTTTCGAGAGCGCGGAGCACCTCGAAACCGTCCGACGCCACCTCGGCGGTGTAACCCAGCTTGCGTAGATTGCCCAGCGCCACCTGTTGATTCACCACGTTATCTTCGGCGAGCAGGACCCGCTCGTTTCTGGACGGCACGGGAGCGGCGCGCTTTTCATTCAATTCGGAATGCGATGTCTCGGCGGTGGTTCGGGTGCCCGTCAACACCTGGACGATGGAATCGAAGAGGGCGGATTGGCGCACGGGTTTGACGCAGCAGGCGGCGATATTCGCCGATTTCAATATGTCGCCGGGAATGGGCTTTCCGAACGGCGTCAACACGATGAGCCGGGTTTCGCGAAGTTGCGGGTCGTCCTTGATTCGGCGGGCCAGGTCGAGGCCGTCCATCGTAGGCATTTGCATATCGACGATCGCCAGCGTATAGGGGGCGTTTTCCGCCACGGCCCGGCGCAGCAGGGTCAGGGCCTCTTCGCCGGTTCCGGCGCTTCGGTTGTGGAGTCGCCAGGCGTCGATTTGCTGCTGAAGAAATTGTCGTCCGGTGTCGTTGTCGTCGACCACGAGGACACGGGTATCGACGAATTCCTGTAAATTTTGAGACTGAGTCTCGGCCTCGGTCTGGCGGAGAAATCTCAACGTGACCCAGAATTTAGAACCTTGGCCGGGCGCGCTTTCGACGCCGATGGCACCCTGCATGGCCTCGGCCAGGCGCTTGCAAATGGCCAGGCCCAAGCCGGAGCCGCCGAACTTGCGGGAAGTCGAGCTGTCCGCCTGAACGAACGATTGAAACAGGCGGGCTTGGGTTTCGGGTGGAATGCCGATTCCGGTGTCCTTGATTTCGACGCGCAAGACGACCTCGGTTTGCGTTTTCATCTCCGCAGTTACACGGGCGGAGACCACGCCGGACTGGGTGAATTTGATCGCGTTGCCAATCAGGTTGATGAGCAGTTGGTGCACGCGCCCGGGGTCGCCGCGCAGCTTGGTCGGCACGTCGGGACCGATGCCGCCAACCAGTTCGATGCCCTTGTTCTGGGCCTGGCCGGCCATGATCTCAAGGGTGCTTTCCACCACCTTGCGCAGGTCGAAGTCGAGTTCCTCGAAGACTAACTGACCGGCCTCTATTTTTGAAAAATCGAGAATGTCGTTGATCAGCCCAAGGAGCGATTCCCCGCTCATGCGGATCGTGTCGGCCAGATTACGCTGCTCGATATCCAGTCCGGTATCGAGGAGCAGTCCGGTCATGCCGATCACTCCGTTGATCGGGGTGCGGATTTCATGGCTCATCACGGCAAGGAACTCGCTCTTGGCCCGCTCGGCGGCATGGGCGCGACGAGTCAAGGCCTGTTCATTGGCGAGGGCTTCGCGCAAACTGAGCTGGCTTTTGCGCAGTTCCTGCACGGCCAGCCGTCGTCGCTGGATGGACGAGACGCCAAACCACAGCAGGGGGGCAATAAATATTGCCGCACCGGCGCAGGTCAGCCAGATGCCCTTTCTGATTCCCTTGACGTTTTGCCAGACGACGGCGTCCGGGACTTTTACCAGGATCGTCCAGCGCAAGCGTTCGCCGCCTTTGATCGGCATCCGCAACGGGGGATAATCGATGTCCGATCCGGCGGGATCAATATTTAGATAGCAATAAAGGTTGCCTTGTTCGTCGAACCAACCGGATTTTCGCGCCCTGATCTTGTTCCATAAGGCAGGGTCCTGCTGCTTGAGTGTGTTGCCAGCTTTAGCGGGAAACATAAATCCCCACTCCGATTCGGGGTCGGGGCCAACCAACCAAAACCCGTCGCTATTCAGGAGCATCGTTTGCCACGGTTGAGCGGTCGGCGGTTTGAGTTCCCGATAGAGATTGATCCCAAGATAATTCAAAACCAGCAACGCTTGCGGATGTCCGTCGGGGCCGACAATTTGTCCACTGATTCGTACCACCGGTTTGAGCGGTTGTTCGATTTCGCCATGCTCGATATTCAGGTCCAGGGCCGAGAACACGGCGGCATCCGGGGCGGCTTCCAATGTCTCCCGGTAGTAGGGCCGGTCCGACTTGTCCTGCAAGTCCTTGGGCGCGACCTCTTCCAAGGGATTCGCGCCACCTTTCCAGTTATAGCGAAAAACCTCATGTCCGGTGAGATCGAGCAGGCGTATTTGATCGTACTGACTTCGGGCCAGCATCATGGTCGCGGTGGCGTTCCGCAGATTGCCGCTGGCCAACGATGCCTTCGGGTCCCGGGCCAGTTCTTCCTCGGCGACGCGCTTGAGAAAAAACATATCGTTGGCCCGTCCCCGCAGGCGCGATTCCATCAGGTAGGCATCGCGGTCCATCGCATCGAGGCGGTCCTTCGAGCATTCTTCCACCGCATATTTCCAAAGGAATCTATCGGCGCTATAGGCCATTGCGACCACGAGGGCCAAGGCCAGGCCGACCACGAGCACTTGCGTGCCCCAGAGAGAGGGAGGCAAGGGAGTGGTCGAGTTGGAAATTTCAGCCTTGTCTCGACTCAACGACATAGAGGGCACTCTAGACGTTCTTCGGATTAAATAAAGCTCGGTCTCCTTCGATCGGCGTTGTTTGGTCGCCTCCGAATTTCCGATGGACCGGACCAAGCGAAGTTGCCCCGGTCGGCCCAAAATCACAGACAAACCGGAGATTTGGTTTCCCCGAAATCGATTTTTTACTGCCCCGGTCCGCCTGGTGGCTTGCTGCCGGGGAGGGGCATGGCGTCGAGTTCCTTCTGCTGATCGGGCGTAAGGAGCGCCTTGATCTTGGCCTTCGTGTCATCCATCGCCTTCTGCCTCGCGTCCATCTGCGCTTGCCTATCCTTCTGCATTTGCGTGGCTTGTGCCTCGATGATCGGCTTGATCTTCGCCTTCTCGTCGTCTGTCAACGAGAGTCGATGGGAGAGACGATTCAGCATCCGGTCGGTCATCTGCGCAGGATCGGCTGGGCCGTTGTGTTCGCCGCCCATCATGCCCATGTCGTGTCCGCCATCCATGCCGCCATTTTTATCATCCCCTCCGTTGCCGCCGAAATTGCGGTGATGGAAGCCGGGGCCGCCGTTCTCATCCTCGCCGCCGTTGCGACCGAAATTGCCGTCACGGTTCTCGTCGCCATCCCGGTGTCCTCGACCGAAATCCCCCCGGTCGCCCCGTCCGCCGTGCCGTCCCCAGTTATCGCCCGGCCCCATGCCACCAAAGCGAGGCCCAAAACCTCCTGGGCCATTCGCATAAAATTGACCTCCAGGCGGCCCCAACCGTTCCGCCATCATCCGTTGCTGATGGTGATGAATAATCGCGCCGATCACCAGCAGCGCTAAAACTAGAAAATTCAGCGCCAGGCTGCTGATGGTCATGTACCACAGTCGCTTCAACTGGCAACTGGTCGCAACGACGGTTTTTTCGGTGGTGGAGGGCACGGGGATGGGATCGCTCATAAAATGTCTTTCGGGTGGGGGCTACGTTTCGTTCGCGCCGATTGCGCCCTTAACTGAAAGGACTCCGATCGGTCTTGCGAGGTTACAATTTTTTCTCCAGTCGCAGATTCGGAGAGATCACACCCTGCCGGCCGACTCTCGAAAATCCGCATTGCACCCGCCCGCACTTCCGCGAAAGTAGCCGGATGTCCGTCGAGTATGTCCTGAAGAAAACGTCATCCCACCCCGTCGTCCGGATCGACTACCGCGCCTCTCTCAACGACGAGCAGTACGCCGCCGTCACCGCCAAACCCGGCCCCATCCTCGTCATCGCCGGTGCGGGCAGCGGCAAGACCCGCACGCTCACCTACCGCGTCGCCTACCTGATCGAAAACGGCGTCGAACCGGAGAACATTCTGCTCCTCACTTTCACCAACAAGGCTTCCCGCGAAATGCTCGAGCGCGTCGGCAATCTCCTCCCGCACGACATCTCCCGCATCTGGGGCGGCACCTTCCATTCCGTGGCGAATCGGCTCCTGCGCCGCCACGCCAACGCCCTCGGCTTCGGCTCCGACTTCACGATCCTCGACCGCGACGACACCCAGGACCTGGCCGTTGCCGCGCTCAAGGCCACCGGCCTCGATCCCAAGGACAAGTCGCTCCCCAAGGGCGCCGTGCTACTCGAGATCTTCGGCCTCGCCGCCAATACCGAAAAATCGATCACCTCGGTCGTCGGCGAGAATTACCCCTACTTCCACGGCATCGTCACCCAGATCGAGGCGATCCACCGCATTTTCCGCGACCGTAAACGCGCCGATAACGTGATGGATTACGACGACCTCCTCGTCTATGCGCTTCAGCTTCTCCGCGATCACGAGGACATCCGCAAATTCTACCAGGAACAATTCCAGCACATCCTCGTCGACGAGTACCAGGACACCAACAAAATCCAGGCCGACTTCATCGATCTCCTCGCCGCGTTTCACCACCAGGTCATGGCCGTCGGCGACGACGCGCAAAGCATCTACTCGTGGCGCGGGGCCAACTTCGAGAACGTCCTCACTTTTCCGCAACGTTTCCCCGGTACGCGCGAAGTCCGCATCGAGACCAACTACCGCAGCACCCCCGAAATCCTCACCCTCGCCAACTACGCCATCGCCGCCAACACGCGCCAGTTCCCGAAGAACCTCCACTCCACCCGACCTGCCGATAAATTCTCCAAGCCTGCCCTGATCTGCCTTCAGGACGCCAACCAGCAGGCCGCCTTCATCTGCCAGCGCATCGAGGAATTGCAGGAGGAGGGGATCGAACTCAATGAGATCGCCATTCTTTACCGCGCGCATTTTCACTCGATGGAAGTGCAGATGGAAATGACACGTCGGCAGATGCCCTTCGAGCTGCTCAGCGGACTTCGCTTCTTCGAGCAGGCCCACGTCAAGGATGTCGCCGCCTTCCTCAAGTTCGCGGTTAATCCCCGGGACGAACTCGCCTTCAAGCGCATCTCCGGTCTCATGCCCGGTGTGGGCGAACGCACCGCCGACAAGCTCTGGCAGAAGCTCGCGGGTGGGGCGACCTTCGCTTCCCTCGAGCCGCCCGCCAGGGCTGCCGCACCCTGGAAACAGTGGGTCGAGACCCATGCCCAAATCTCCGCCGACGATTTGCGCGGACGCGCCTCCGAGCAAATTCTGGTCGTCATCGACGCGATTTACCAGGATTACATGAAGACCAAGTTTCCCAACTTCCAGTCCCGCCTGGAGGACCTCGGCCAGTTGCGCGCCTTCGCCCAGAATTTCGAGCGCACGGAAGACTTCCTCGCCCAACTCGCGCTCATGACCAACGTCGACGGTGGCCCCAGACAGGACCGTCACCTCGCGAGCCAGCCTTGCATACGCCTTAGCACCGTCCACCAGGCGAAGGGCCTCGAATGGAAAATCGTCTTTGTCATCATGCTTTGCGATGGCTTATTCCCCGCCCAGCGCTCCATGGAAACGCTGGAAGGCGAGGAGGAGGAGCGACGCTTGTTCTACGTCGCCGTCACCCGCGCCTGCGACGAATTGTACCTAACCTACCCGATGACGCGGGCCAGTGCCTCGTTCGAGGATCGCTGGCAGGAACCCTCTCGTTTCGTCAGTTTCCCGCGCGGCATGGTCAACGAATGGAAGATCAAGGCGGAACCGCCTGCCTGGAGTTGATCTCAAGCGAAGGAAGGCTCGCCGCGAGGTGCGGGAACGGGCTTCGGCTTGCTGCTTGCGCCCAACGCACTTTTCCAAGCCAGAAAAGGTTGCTCCAGCCAGTGCCAGGAGAGTGAGGAGAGCGCGATCGTCAGCAGGAACAAAATGGCCAGACGCGCTGCCGCCCAACTCGTCTCACTGAGCCCGAAACCGAGCAGCAGCGGGGAAACGGTGATAATCACGAAGACATGATAAACGTAGACCCCGTAACTGATCCGCCCCAGATAAACCAGCGGCGCCCAGCTCAATATCGCACCATAGCACCCGCCGATCCCACCCAGCGAAACCGTCAGCAGCCACGCCAGGAAAATGGCGTCGAACGACTCCGTCATTCCCAGCCACAGGTTGTCCTCGGGTAGCGTCATCAGCGCCCTCCCGAGAAAAAAGCACGAGAACGCCACCAGCGGCATGGCGAAAAGTATCGTGCGATGCAGCCGTTGCATCTTCTCCAGCACGCGGGTTTGCTTCAGGTAGGCGATCAGCGCGCCCACCGCAAACGAATCGATACAACCGAAAAGCGTCACCCAGCGCGTGATCGTTGAGGTGGCCGTCAGAATGCACACCAGCCGGAAGCCCAGGCCGAACAGGATGAATCCCACCATCGCCGCCACGAACCACCGCCGCGGCAAAGTCAGCACCACGATTGGCCAAAGCAGGTAAAACTGCTCCTGCACCGCCAGCGACCAGAAATGTGAAATCGAATCGGGCCAGTACCCCAACCACGCGATGTAGTTGTTGGTTTGAAACGTCGCCAGCCAGAATAGATTCGTCCGCACCTCTGCGATGCCCAGCAAGGCACCCACCGCCAGCGCCAGGTAAAACGGCGGCCCGATCCGCAAGTAGCGCGCCAGGTAATACCGGCCAAGTGGCATCATGCTCCCGTTGACCGAACGCGCCATTTCGTCCCGCACCCGCCAGAGCGACAAAGTGATGAAGTAGCCCGTCAGCACGAAAAAGAATCGCACGCTCAAGGGCCCACAACGCAGCAGCAACGGGAGCGCGACATTGAAGTGCTCGCACAGGACCCCGAGGATGGCGATCGCTCTCAAACCGTCCAGATGCGGTTGGTAATTCGACTTAATGCTGGGAGAGATTGAAAGAGACGGCTGACTTGCTGCTTCGGAACTCGTGATGGAAGAAATCGCCATGTGCGTTGGGTCATGACTAGCAACTGCCGTTCCCATCTAAGACGCCCACGCCGTCGATAGGGTTCAATAAAAATGCGTACCGGAATAAATTCAATTAATCTGGATCACGACTTTCCCGAAGTGCTGCCCCGATTCGAGGTGCCGGAACGCCTCCACGCTTTCCTCGAAGGAAAACGTCCGATCGATGGTCGGCTCCAGCCGATGTTGCACGATCGCCCGATTCATCGCCGCGAACATCGTTTTGGAGCCAACGTAAATCCCCGACACCGTGATCGCCTTGTGCAAAATCGGCCCGATCGGCACGTCCCCCGCGATCCCGCTCAGTACGCCGATCAGGCTCACGCGGCCGCCATGTCCCGTCGCGCGTAACGTCTTCCCCAGCGTTCCCGTTCCGCCCACTTCCAGCGTCAGGTCCACGCCCCGCCCGGCTGTGATTTCCCGCACCCGCTTGTCCCAGTCCGGCTCCGCTTTGTAATTGATCGTGTGGTGTGCGCCCATCGCCCGCGCCCGCTCCAGCTTTGCCTCGCTACTCGAAATCAGGATCGTCGTTGCCCCCGCCAGCAGGCCGAATTGCAGCCCAAAGAGAGACACCCCGCCCGTCCCCTGCAACAACAGCGTCTGCCCCGGTTGCAATTTGCCCGTCACAAAAAGCCCGTTCCACGCCGTCACTGCTGCGCACGGCAACGTCGCCGCCTGCTCGAAGCTCAGGTGCTCCGGGACCGGCAACAAGGCGTCCGCACGTATCGTCGCGAATTCCCGCAACAGCCCGTCCACGTCGCCGCCCAAGGCGCTCGCCGACTTCGCCGCCGTCGGGTTACCCTCGATCCAGTCCGGAAAAAACGGTGCCACCACCCGGTCGCCCGGCTTCCACTCCGTCACCTCCGCGCCGACCGCAACCACCTCTCCCGCGCCATCGGAGATGGGCACGCGCGGCAGCTTCAGGTGCGGATTGTATTTCCCCTGCACCACCAGCAGGTCCCGGTAATTCAGCGACACCGCCCGGAGGCGAATCAGTACCTCGCGGGCCTTTGGCTCTGGCGCGGTCCGCTCTGCCGGCAGGAGGTGGTCGAGTCCGAATGCCTCGCGAATTTCGAAAAGTTTCATTCGAGAAACTTAGAGTCTGTTTTACTATTAGCCAAATGCTCACCGACGGGTTTCTCGTTAATTACTCAAAATCCTTCTTCCAGGAATTTGACCGACGCAGGCTGCGCCTCTACCCTCTCGATGTGTCTCCCACCACCCGCCGCAACGTCACCCTCAGCGTCGAAGTCGTCGAGGCGGCCAAGCAACGCGGCATGACCGTCGGCGATTACGTCCTCCAGCTGCACCATAATCAACGCTCGGCCCGCATCGCCTACGTCTCGAGCATCTACCGCGGTTTTGCCCTTCTCGAAATGGCCCGCGTCCCCATCGACCCCGCCTATTTCGAACTCGTCGAAGGCTGCATGAGCGAGACCGAAAGCCGCGATTTCCGCATCCTCGCCTCCAGTGGCGAGGACAACGCCCTCACCCGCGCCGCTGCCGGGTTGCTCGGCGCCGATACCCGCCGCTCCGCCGTCCAGGCCATTCTCCTCGCCGCCTCCCGCTCCCAAGTCCTCCACGAAGGTTTCATCGAAGCCGCTCGCCTTCTCGAAGCCACCTTCTACCGCTAAAAACTGTCACCCTGAGCTTGTCGAAGGACCTCTGACTTCTTCTCCCCACTCCCCTTAATCCTATCCCAAAACTCCCCCGCCTTCCTTCATGATCCTCATGTCCCTCCTGTCTAAAATCCCTTCCTCATGACCTCACCCTCCGAACTCAAAAAAACACCCCTCTTCGCCGCCCACCAAAAACTCGGTGCGCGCATGGTCGATTTCGGCGGCTGGTCCATGCCCGTCCAGTACACCGGCATCCTCGACGAACACAACGCCGTCCGCCAAGCCGCCGGGGTCTTCGACATTTCCCACATGGGGGAGTTTTTCGTCCGGGGCGAAACGGCGGGAGAAGTCCTCAATCGTCTCCTCACCAACGATGTTGCCAAGCTTGCCGCCGGACAGGGGCAGTACACGCTGATGCTCAATCACGAGGGTGGCGTCATCGACGATCTGATCGTCTATCGCACGGACGAACTCGAATACCTCCTCGTCGTCAACGCCTCCAAGATCGACGAGGACCGGGAGTGGATTTTGCAGCATGGCTTCGATCAATCTAATTTCTCAGATCGCAGCGCCCAATTCAGCGCCCTCGCTCTACAAGGCCCCAAGGCGCTCGAAATCGCCCGCGTCTTCCTCGGTGCAGGCTGGCCCGAACCCAAGCGAAACGAAATCACCCCCTACTCATGGAATTGCGAGGTGGTTTACGCTGCCCGCACCGGCTACACTGGCGAGGACGGCATCGAGCTTTTCTTCCCCAGCGAGGTCGCCGAAAACTTCCTCTTCGCACTCCTCGAAGCGGGCAAACCCTTCGGTCTGAAACCGTGCGGTCTCGGCGCCCGCGATACCCTCCGCCTCGAAGCCTGCCTGCCCCTCAACGGCAACGACCTCTCCGATCGACGCACCCCCCTCGACGCGGGCCTCGGCTTCTTCGTCTCCCTCACCAAGGACGCCTCCTTCCCCGGCAAGGACGCCCTCCTCCGACAAAAGAGCGAAGGCGTGAAGGAAAAACTCGTCGCCTTCCGCCTCAAGGACAAAGGTCCCCCGCCGCGTCCCCACTATCATCTCTTCCGTGGTTCCGAGCCGGTCGGGGAAGTCACCAGCGGCGCTCCCTCACCCACGCTCGGATACGGCATTGGCCTCGCCTATGTCCGCGCCGATTCCGCCGAACCCGGCACCCAACTCGACCTCGAAGTCCGCGGCGCGCGCGTCCCGGTCGAGATCGTCAAAAAGCCCTTTTACAAACGCCAATCCTGAGCCACCATTCGCCGCCATGAGTAACATCCCCGAAAACCTCCGCTACGCCGTCTCCCACGAATGGATCTCCGTCGAGGGCGAAGTCGGCACCGTCGGCATCACCGACCACGCCCAGCAGGAACTCAGCGACGTCGTCTACGTCGATCTCCCCAAGATCGGCGCGCATCTTACCGCTGGCTCGACCGTTGCCGTCATCGAATCGGTCAAGGCCGCCTCCGATATCTACTCCCCCGTCGCCGGTGAAGTTGTCGAAGTCAACTCCGCTCTTGCCGCCAAACCCGAACTCGTCAACCGGGACCCCTACGGCGCGGCCTGGCTCTTCAAACTCAAGCTCGCCAACCCGACCGAACTCGAAGCCCTCAAGGACGCCGCCGGGTACAAGGCGCAAATCGGCGGATAGCCTTGCTTCCTCGTCCTATGTGGAAGTGGACGTTACTGCTTCTTCTCGGATCGGTCGCAGCCTCCCCGGCAGAAACCTTCGATCCCTTTGCCGGTCCGCGCCCCGTCGCCGTCCTGGTCCAGGAAAACCCTTGGGCCTTGGTCATTGGTGCCGATACCCCCCGCATCGCCATCTATGATAACGGCGAGGTGATCTATGCCCGCGACCTCCCCAAGGGGAAGGGCAAAGTCTATTTCCACACCGAGCTCGGCCTGGGCGAATTGTCCGCGCTGATGGAAAAGCTCGATGCCCTCGCCGATGTCCCCGACCTCAAGCCCTCCTACACCCTGACCCACGAAACCGATCTCGGCCATGCCCGCATCTATCTCGATCTCGACGGCAGGGAAGTCGCGACCTCCGTTTATGGCCTGCTCCCCGGCCACGAATCGCCCGATCCGGGCATGGATACGGTCCCCGCCCCGCTGCTTCGGCTCTACGACTACCTCTATGCCATCGGATTCTCCGAAAGTACCCGCTGGCATCCCACCTACGTCGAAGCCATGGTCTGGCCCTACGCCGACGCTCCCGACGACGCGCTTCAATGGCCCGCCTCCTGGCCCGATCTCCATTCTCCCCGCACCCGCCAGCGCAACGGCAACGCCTACTCCATCTTCCTCGACGGCTCTCTTCAGGACGACCTCGCACGCTTCCTCGCCACCAAGACCGACCAAGCCGCCGTCGCAATCGACGGACAAAAGTGGGCCATTGCCACTCGCCCCGTCTTTCCCAGCGAACCCGTCTGGCGCAAAGCCTTCGAGAAAATATCCGGGGAGTAAACGCCCGTCATTCTCTACCGAGAAATTCCTCCAGCCGCTCGAAGCAGCTCGTCCAGCCGCCATTATGACCGTCGCGTTGCTCGACCGAGCGAAATCCCGTCTGCCGCAGCGTCATCTTCGTCCCGGCCCCCTCCTCCGCGAACGAGAGGGCGATCAACATCTCGTTCTCCGGTTTTCCATCGTCCCCGTCCCACGCGAAGGTGAAAACCATCCGCTCCGGTTCGATCAACTCGTGGTAATTGCCGCCCACCCAGAGCTCGCCGCTGCCATCCGTGGCCACGAGGCGGGAACGCCAGGCGCCACCGGTGCGGAAGTCGTTCTCATAATGGGTGGCGGGATGGCTCCGTGGCCCCATCCACCGCGCCATCTGTTTCGGGTCGGCCCATGCCTCCCAGACCAGCTCGCGCGGGGCCCGGAAGGTGCGGGTGATGACGAGTTCGGGTCCGGGGTTGGTCGTCGGAGCGCTCATGCTTAACCCTTCTTTTCGCAATTAATCATCCACGACACGCCGAATTGGTCCACCAGCATCCCGAAACGGACCGCCCAAAACGTTTCCCCGATCGGCATACAGATCATTTGCGCTTTCTCCGAGAGGGCCGCGAACAACTTTTCCGCTTCCTCCGCCGTCTCGACATTGAGACTGATGGAAAAGCCAGCCTGTTTTTGAAAATGCCCGGGCGGCGCGTCGGACGCCATGATCACCCCGTCGCCGAGCGTGATCCGGGCATGCATGATTTTTTGCAGGAACTCCGGCGCGGTTTCGCCAGCCATCGGAGATTCGCTGTAGCGCAACCGCATGCCCGGCTTGGCCCCGAGCGCCTTGATATAAAAGTCGAGCGCTTCTTCGCAATTGCCGTTGAAGTGGAGATAGGTATTGATCGTCATGTTGGTTTTGCAGGTTGGGTTTGGACTGCCGAGTTTACCGGTCGTTGTTGGCTGATAAATGATCTGCCATCCGTTCGAGCGTCTGGATGAGGCCCTCGACCGCGCCGAATGCCTTTGCAACCCGGTCGCGTATCTCGGAAGTTGGGAAAAGCATCCGCACAGTCACGCGAGTCTTGTCCCCCTCCGCAATGAAAGTCGCGCAAAAGCGGAACGCCGGAGTGCGGTGGTCGTAGGCGAGGAACTGCGGCGGCACGACCTCGACATAAACGCTCTCGTTCGGATAATCGGTGCCATCGGGCCCATGCATGGTGAGCCGCCAAAGACCGCCGGGCCGCACATCCATTTCCTGGATTGTATTGGTAAAGCCCTTCGGCCCCCACCACTGCGCGACGTGTTCCGGTTTGGTCCAGCTCTTCCATACGAGTTCGCGTGGCGCATCGACCAGACGCGAAGCCACGATATGGCGATCGCCCGAGCCTGCCGCGCTCGCCGCCAGATCGAGCAGTCTCTCGAAGCTCTCGCTCCAGGCCTGGTCCATGCCTCCCAACGCGCGCTCGGCCTCCGGCGTGGCCTTGACCACGCGGACATGCAGGGTGAGCTTCGTTTGGCCGTCCAGATCGTCGAATGTAATGGTGTTCAGATTGACGAGGCCAGGCTCGCCGTCGCTGCCTGCAAGAGCGGTTGCCGTGAAAACCAAACGACTCGGCACGACGATCTCCTCTATCGCTCCGCCCATGGGATGCACCGTTCCGTCGGGCGCGCGCATGTGGACGCGGATAGCACCGCCGACACGGGCCTTGAATTCACAAACCGGATTGGTAAAGCCTTTCGGTCCCCACCAATGCGCGAGATGCTCCGGCTCGGTCCAGAGCTTGAAGACAAGTTCGCGCGGTGCATCGAGAATCCGCACGAGCGTCAGTTCCCTCAACGATTCCTTATCTATTGTGCTCATGCTTTTCCTTCTTTTGTAACTCGGCCAGATAATCGTCCAGACGATCGAAACTTTCATCCCAATAGCGACGGTATTCCTCCACCCAGGCGGCCACCTCCTGCAGCGGTTTCGCCTCCAGTCGGCACGGACGCCATTGCGCGTGACGGCTTCGGGTGATCAGCCCGACCCGCTGCAAGACCTTCAAATGTTTCGTGATTGCCGGACCGCTGATTTTGAACGGTCGCGCCAATTCCCCCACCGACAGCTCGCCCAACGCGAGACGCGCCAGAATCGCCCGGCGGGTGGGGTCGGCGAGGGCGGAGAAGGTGTCGCTGAGGCAGTCGGTGGTCATGCGAATGTAACCAAATGGTTATTTAATTAAACGGTTATTACGCGACCACAACCCGCGTCAACCCTCTTTTTTTTAAAGACCGCCTTCCGCAATTAAAAAACCACTACCCCGTCCTCCGTCACCACCACCGGCAGGGCCTGATCGTGCGCCTCCCTCGGTACTCTCGGTACGCGCTGGATCCCGAACATGAGCCCGAATCGCCTCAGCTCCACCGGAGCGTTCCCCAAAAAATAATCGTAGTACCCCCCGCCCCGCCCCAA
>CAJCII010000027.1 GCA_903970335.1 Bacteroidota bacterium
CCCCACGCCCCCACCTCCAGCGACCGCAATGCCTTCTGCAGCGATTCCTTGAACGTCCGCCCGATGGCCATCGCCTCGCCCACGCTCTTCATCTGTGTCGTCAACGTCGCGTCCGTCTGCGGAAATTTCTCGAACGTGAACCGCGGGATCTTCGTCACCACATAATCGATGGTCGGCTCGAAGCTCGCCGGTGTCTCGCGGGTGATGTCGTTGCGGATCTCGTCCAGCGTGTACCCCACCGCCAGCTTCGCCGCGATCTTCGCAATCGGAAATCCCGTCGCCTTCGAGGCCAGCGCCGAGGACCGCGACACCCGCGGATTCATCTCGATCACAATCATCCGCCCCGTCTTCGGATCGACCGAGAACTGGATGTTCGATCCGCCTGTCTCCACGCCAATTTCGCGGATGACCGCAAACGACGCATCGCGCATGATCTGGTATTCCTTGTCGGTCAGCGTCTGCGCGGGGGCGACGGTGATCGAGTCGCCCGTATGCACGCCCATCGGGTCGAAATTCTCGATTGAACAGATGATCACGCAGTTGTCCGCCCGGTCGCGCATGACCTCCATCTCGTATTCCTTCCAGCCGAGGAGCGATTCCTCGATGAGGACCTCGCTCACCGGCGAAAGATCCAGCCCCCGCTTCACGATCTCCTCGAATTCCTCGCGGTTGTAGCCGATACCGCCGCCGGTGCCACCCATGGTGAAGGCCGGGCGGATAATCAGCGGGAACGTCCCGATCCGCTCGGCGACCTGGCGGGCCTCGTCGATGGTATGCGCCGTGCCGGAGAGCGGCATGTCCAGCCCGATCCTCACCATCGCCTCCTTGAAGAGCTGCCGATCCTCGCCCTTCTTGATCGCCTCCGCGTTCGCGCCGATCATCTGCACGCCGTGCCGGGCTAGCACCCCCGATTCGAAGAGCGCCATCGCCGTGTTCAGCGCCGTCTGCCCGCCCAGCGTCGGCAGCAGCGCGTCCGGCTTTTCCCGGATGATGATCTTCTCCACGATCTCCGGCGTGATCGGCTCGATGTAGGTCCGGTCCGCGAACTCGGGGTCCGTCATGATCGTCGCCGGATTCGAGTTGATCAGGATGACGCGATAGCCCTCCTCGCGCAGCGCCTTGCAGGCCTGGACGCCGGAGTAGTCGAATTCGCAGGCCTGGCCGATGATGATCGGGCCGGAGCCGATGAGGAGGATGGAGCGGAGGTCGGTACGTTTGGGCATGAGAAGGGGGCGCGGGGGAGGCACGCGCAGCCTCGTTTATAGAGGCACGGCGGCAAGGGGCAACGACGTTTTTTACGAACCTACCTGGGCTGGGGGGCACCGGAGGTCTGATTTAACAAGTGGTTCCTCTTTAGCGCCTCATGAATGGGTCCCACCGCAACCCCAAAAAGAATGAGGAGGATGGTCATGGTGATAGCGGCTTCGACGTTACCCCTTCCCGTAACCAAAAGGAAAAAGGCATAGAGAGCACCAACCCCCAAAGCGAAGACAAGTCGGGCATAAAGAAGGCCGGGAAATAAATCCGAGGATACCCCCCAGCCCACCAGGGTGAAAAATGCCGTCGATACGACAGCAAAGATCAATTCCGATCTTCTTTGTTTGTTCTCCTGGAATTTACTGTCCAGAACGGTTTCGACGATTAAATCGCCCTCCATGAGATAGTAGAAGTCGGACGGATTTCTCTTTAGCTCTCCCTCGCAAAAATCTTTGGCTTCCTGAATGGTGGCAAAGCTCCTTTCAAGAAAATGTCCTTTGCCCTGTCGGGTGATGGTGTGTCGTGTAATACCGTTTTCAAATCGTAACTCACCCTGCGTATCCCTTCCCGTTAGGAAAACGTTGATCATGGCATCGATTCGCTCACGGCTGCCCCGTCATCGCCGTGAATTGCAGGTAAAAATAGAGCACCGGCGCCGTAAACAGAATACTGTCGATCAGGTCGAGCGCCCCGCCGATTCCCGGAATGCTCCGGCCCGAGTCCTTGATTGACGCGTCCCGCTTCACCACCGACTCCGCCAGGTCCCCCACCACGCTGATCAGCGGCAGCAGCAGCCCCAGCACGATGCTGGAGGTAAACGTCAGCGCCTCGACCCGCTCGCCCATCGCCTTCGTCAGCGCCACGCTGATCGCCAGCGAGGTCAGCATCGCCCCGGCAAACCCCTCCCACGTCTTGCCCGGACTGATCCGCGGAATCATCTTGTGCCGACCGAGCACCGACCCGATCACGTATGCACCGACATCGGAGAACTTCGTCACCGCCAGCAGATAAATCAGCAGGAACCGGTTCTGCTCGGGGTTGGTCGGCATGAAAGCGATCAGCGCCACAAAGTTAAACAGAAACGGCACATACATCAGCCCCAGCAACGTCAGCGCCGCCGTCGTGATCGGCGCGCGATGCGCCTCCTGCCGGATCACCAGCCGGATGAACGCTCCCATCACCGCAAAGACGAGGATCAGCTCCTGCCCGGAGTGCACATACGCCGCCAGGTCGGGCCGATGGACGAGGAAGTACCACGAGTTGAAGAAGACCAGTATGCCGCAAAAAAGTCCGCTCTGCTTGAAGACCTTGTGACCCTTTTCCTCCTGCGCCAGATAGAATTCCCATTGCCCCGCCAGCCCGAAGAATGCGATCAACACCAGCGTCCCCGTATTCCACCCGGAGAAAACAAAAAACAGGGCCAGCACCCATAGCGCCACCCACGAGACCAGCCGCTTCAGAAACGTCCGGAGGTTGATCGCCGGGCGCGAAGCCGGGTTCGCCGTTCCCCCGGAAACCGGGGCGGAAGTGCCGGAAGATGTCGGGCTTTCGGAGGGCACGGAGGTGAAGGATGAGGAGGTTGTTCGATTTTGTCCAGAGCCTATCGGAAACATCCCCGCCTCCTCGATCCCAAGTTGCACTTGGGAACGTTTCCTGCCCCTCGCGAGACTCCATTTCGCGGCAATTTTCTGAAGGGCGCGGTTCCGTCCGTACCGTGCCAGCCTCCCTTGCAGGCCGTCCTCCGTGCGACGGATCGGCCTGCTTTGTCTTCCTCAATACGCCACTGCTTGCGGTGACGTCTCTATTGCCATTCGGGCTTGTCCCCATTTCGCTCCCCTTCTCAACCACCTCCCATCGAGTCACCAGATTGTAAGCAACCGGTTCTCTCTTTAGCTTGAAGCCAGTTTCAATTTTCGCTACTTAACCAACTTAGTCTCTTAAAGCGGATGCCGGTCCCGCTTGTTGTGTAGGAATATGAACTTATCCAACTATCTGAAAACCCGGCACGCGGGACTCTGCGCTGTCCTGCTGGTCTTCCTCTCGGTATCCGTTGCGCATGCCCAGGTCTACGTCTCGAACTACGGCTCCGGTTCCCATACGAATGGCACCATCGCCGAATACAACTCCTCCACCGGAGCGTCCGTCCAGGTGCCGCTCGGCTCCTCCACCTTTAATGGCCTTCAGGCCATCGCCCTCTCCGGGAATATTCTCTACGCCTCCTATGGTACCGGTATCGGCGAATACAACGCCACTACCGGCGCCCCCATTAACGCATCATTTATCACCAGTGGAGTTTCTCAGCCCGAAGGCATGGTTGTCTCGGGGAACAATCTCTACGTCGCCAATGTCGCCAGTGGCACCGTGGGAGAATTCAACGCCACCACGGGTGCCCCCATCAACCCCTCGCTCGTCTCGGGCTTGCATGAACCGCTCGGCCTCGCCCTCTCGGGGAATTATCTCTACGTCTCGAACTATGGCAACGGCACCGTCGGCCAATACAACGCCAGCACCGGCGCTGCCATCAACCCCTCGCTTGTCTCGGGATTACACAGCCCCGTCGGCCTCGCCATCTTCGGGAACGATCTCTTCGTCGCCAATCAGGGCAATAGCACCATTGGCGAATACAGTGCCGTCACTGGAACCGCCGTCAAAGCCTCGTTCGTCGCCTCGGGCTTGAATTCCCCCAACAGCCTCTCCCTCTCGGGCAATGATCTTTTCGTCGTTAACAACACGGGCACCCTCGGCGAATATAACGCCACCACCGGCGCCGCCATCAATTCCTCCCTCATCGCCTCGGGCTTGAGTTTTCCCTTCGGCGTCGCGGTCGGTCCCTGGAACAGTCTCGCGCTCATGCCGACCGCCCGGTGGGGATCCTCCGCCGGTGTCGCCAACGGCATCCTCTATGTCGCCGGCGGCTACAACAGCCTCCTTGGTAACCACTTCGTTCAGGCCGTGGAAGCCTATAATCCTTCCACCAACACCTGGACCTCTAAAGCCAACACCACGTTCTATCTCAACGCCGCCGCCACTGCCTCCTCCAACGGTATTCTCTACTGTGCCGGTGGGACCGATAACTCCAACTACGTGCCCTATCTCCATCTTTACAATCCGTCCAGCGACACGTGGACTCAGGGAGCGTCGGAACCCACCACCAGTGCCAACGCCGGGGCCGATTTCATCAACGGCCTGTTTTACGTCGCCGGGGGCAACAACAGCGGTGGAACACTTTCGACCCTCCAGGTTTATAACCCGTCGACCGGCTTATGGACGACGGCTGCCTCCATGCCCACGGCTCGAACCTCCCTCGGCGTCGCCGCTCTCAATGGCATTCTCTATGCCGTCGGCGGTGTCAGCGGATCGACCTATCTCAACACCGTTGAGGCCTACAATCCCTCGACCAATACCTGGAGCACCCTGGCTCCCATGCCGACCGCCCGCGCCTACCTCTCTCTCTCCGTCGCCAATGGGCTGCTCTATGCCATCGGAGGAAACAGTGGTTCGGGTGCACTGAGCAATGTCGAAGTCTACAACCCCACCCTGAATACCTGGACGGCCACCTCACCCTTGGACGGCACCGCCAGCGATTTGGAAGCCGTCGCTATCAATAATATTCTCTATGCCGTCGGCGGCTACGATATTAACGGCAATCCCCTCTCGACTTTGGAATATGATAACCCCACCAATCCCCCGGTAATCTCCAGCGGCAGTTCCGCCGTCGGCACGATCAATACCCCCTTCTCGTTCCAGTTTGCCGCGACCAATTCCCCCACCGGCTTTTCGCTTACCGGAGTGCTCCCCTCCGGCTTGACGTTCAACACGACCACCGGTCTTCTCTCCGGTACACCGACGCAGGGTGGCATCTATAGCCTCACCATTGCCGCCACCAACTCCGCCGGCACCGGCACCGCAGGCTTCACTTTAACCATCGAATCCGGCAGCTACGCCCTCGCCACCCTCGTTAATTTCATCGGCACCAATGGCTTTAATCCCACCGCCGGGCTGATTCAGGCCACCGACGGTAATTTTTACGGCACGACCACCCAGGGCGGCTCGGGCTATGGCAATGTTTTTCGCCTTACCCTTGGCGGTACGGTGACTTCCCTCTTCAATTTCAATGGCACCAACGGCCAGTCGCCCAATGCTTCCCTCGTCCAGGGCACGGACGGCAACTTTTACGGCACCACCCAATACGGTGGCACGTCGGGTGACGGCACCGTTTTTCAACTCACGCCTGCGGGCACGCTCACGACCTTGGTCAACTTCTCCGGTACCAATGGCCAATCTCCCATTGCCTCTCTGGTTCAAGGCACCGACGGCAACTTTTACGGCACCACCCAATACGGCGGCACTTCCGGTGACGGTACCGTCTTTAAAGTCACCAGCGGAGGCGCCCTCACCACCCTCGTCAATTTTAACGGAACCAATGGTCAATCGCCGTGGGCCGGGCTTGTTCAGGGCACCGATGGCAACCTCTACGGCACCACCCAATACGGCGGCACGTCGGGCGATGGCACCGTTTTTAAACTCACCACCGGTGGTACCCTGACCACCCTGCTTAATTTCTCCGGCACGAATGGAGCCTATCCCGAAGCCGGACTCGTCCAGGGCAGCGACGGCAACTTTTACGGTGCCACCGAATATGGCGGCGCCTCGAGTGACGGCACCCTCTTTAAAATCTCCAGCCTGGGCGCTCTCACCACCCTCGTCAATTTTACCGGCACCAACGGGCAAAATCCCATCGCCTCCCTCGTTCAGGCCAGCGATGGCAACTTTTACGGCACCACCCAACAAGGCGGCTCCTCCCCCGACGGCACGATCTTTCAACTCACCTCGACCGGAACGCTCAACACCTTGATCGATTTTACTGGGACCAATGGCAATTACCCTTGGGCCGGACTCATCCAGGGCACGGACGGCAACCTCTACAGCACCACCGAACACGGCGGCACCTCCGGCGATGGCATTGTCTATCGGCTCGACCTCGGTAACTCGGAAACTGTCGCCTTCGGTTCCGACCCCACCATCCCCATCGTCAGCCCCGGCTACACCGCCACCGGATTGGCGCTCGACTTCACCCTCAGCTACGCGCCCTCTCCCGGCGACGTCCTCACCGTCATCCAGACCACCGACGGCTCCGCCATCAACGGCACCTTCTCCAATCTCGCCAACGGCGGCACCATCGTTGCCAACTACAACAGCGTCGCCTACACCTTCACCGCCAATTACTCCGGCGGTGCTGGCAACGAACTCACCCTCACCCTCGCCTCCACGAACGAAATCGACACGCCTCTCCTCCCCACTTGGGCCTGGCTCGTCCTCATCGCCGCCATCTTTCTCTCCGCTTCCCGCCGCTTAGAACCTAATGGCCCGGGCTAGCCAGTCCTCCCATTCCGCCCATAAAGTCAGTGACCTCCGGCAGAGCCGGAGGCTTGGGGTTGTGAACCGCTCAAAGCGGTTTGTTTTGTGCTGGGTGCCGTCTCAAGACGGCCGTTAATCGTTGAACATTTTGAGTTGTTCAACCCGCTTGTCCTCAACCTGCTGCTCCCGGAG
>CAJCII010000028.1 GCA_903970335.1 Bacteroidota bacterium
CTTCCGCCCCAGGCTCAGGAACCACGCCGTCATCGCCCCGGCAAAAATCTCCCCGGTAAACAAACACGCCGTGAAGATGATCGTATCGAGCGAATCGATCCCCAGCCGCCGTTCGTGCCGCATCGAATGCCCTGCCCGCCGAAAACTCGGAATGGCGGTATAAAGCATCAGCACCGCCCCGACCGGCAGCAGCGCCGGATTGAAAAACGTCGCCACCGCGGAAACCGCCAGCGAGGTCGTCGCGATTTTGAAGTCGTAGTCGCTTTTTTGCTGGAGCGGCCGCTTCGGAGCGCGGCACAGCGCGGCGTCGAGATGCGCCACAATCTGCTGCTTGTGGATCAGTTGCGGGTTGAACTCGATCGTGATGCTCCCGCCCCGCAGATGAATCTTGAAGTGCTCGATCCCCATCAGGCTCGACAGCTCCTTTTCCATGTACTGCGCCAGGTGCGGCTTGTTCAGCACGAGCGCGTTCCGCAACCGGATCCAGCCCGGCAGCTCCATCCGCCGTTCCCACGTGCTGATGATCTCCCCGTAACGAAACGCCCGCAACGTCGGCTGGCTCTTCGGCAGCGCCCGCAGCAGCTCGGGCGAAAGCGTCGGACGCGAATCGGGTTCCAGCTCGCCCCGGTAAACCCGCGCCATCTTCCGCACCGTCGCCGATGCCCCGCCGTTCTCGCGGAATCGCACCGGCGCCGTCTGGTGAAACGTATCGATTTCCACCTCCCGCACTTCGCGAATCCCGAGACTCAGCTCGATAAACTCCCGGCACCGGTTGTTGTTCCAGGAGGAAAAACGGCTCGGGCTGCGAAATTCGATCCGCCCCGGTTTGGGGAAAAGCACCTCCAGATCGTCCTTCGGCTGGGGACGGCGCGAAGGCAGGACCTTCAATCGCGTCGCCAACACGCCATGGCGAGCCCCATTCCGGCGGGTTGGTTCCAAACTCGTTATGGCCACAACGGTCGAAGGCATAAAACGTACCGTCTTTCCCGTTAGCCTGAGATAAGTTCAGGCCGCATGGTGAATTGCCCGGGAGGCTTGACCCTTAAGCGGTCGCCTCGACTGCGGCATCGAACTTCGCGGCGCGCGCCTTCACGGCCTTGCTCGCCTTGGGCTTCTTCGTCTTGGCCGCTACCTTGGTTTTGGCGGCAACCTTCGGCTTTTCGGCCGTCTGCTTGTGGACTTTGCTCCGCTCCTCGATCGCATCCTGCGCCCCTTCCACCAAGCCGCGTCGCCAGGGATTCTCCTCGGGCCACAATTCGGTCAGAAAAATCGAAGCGTAAATCACGCCGTAGGAAAGCCCGTAGGCGGTCTTGTGCACACCCTTGCCGAAGGCCCGGCGCGCGGTCGAGGCGGCCTTCTTCGCCGAGTCCTTCGCGTTCACCGTCGCCTCTTCGAACGTCTCCGCTGCGGATTCGAGCGCATCGCCCAGCACGGAAAAGGCATGTGTCTCGACCTTATGGGTTTTTGTCGCCATGAAACTTTCCTAGGCCAAATTACTTATTTGGACAAGCTCTAAGATGTGACTTCTTTGTGGGATTTATAGGTCGCCACCACGGCATTGTTTTCGGTCATAATCTCGCTTCTTTCCTTTTGGTTTTATCGCAGGCCGATCCCTAATCCTTCGCTCATATCCTTCGCATGGGGTGTTCACCCCATTTCGGCGCAGGCCAATCCGGTTAATCTTTCCAGATGAAACCTTGTTACGCGCTGATGCTGGTTCTTCCCGTGCTCCTCACCGGCTGCGTTGGCTACGTCGATAGCGGCTACGGTGGCTACAGTAACTACCCGGGCGACGGTTACTACGGTGGTTACTCTGACGGCGATCCCGGCCCCGATATCTATCTCTTCGGCGGCGGCTACGACCGCGGTCGCGATGTGCGTGCCTACAGTCATCGCGGATCGTTCAGTCGCGGTGTCGCCCATTCCGGCGGTGGCGGTCATGGCGGAGGTCACGGCGGGGGACACCGCTGAACCGCACCCACCATCCGAATCGTAACTGACCTCATTGACCTATGAAATTCTCCCTTCGCTTGACCTCTCCGACCAACCTCTTCGCCCTTCCTCTCTTCGCCTGCGCTTGGTGCTTGCTGCCCATCACCCTTCACGCGACCGCACCGCCATCGGGCGACGGCGAACAGACCTTCGCCTCGCCGGATCAGGCGATCGCCGCGCTCAAAACCGCCGTCGCCACCAATGACCGGGCTGCCCTAGCCAGACTTTTCGGCCCTCAGTTCCATGAACTCATGACCGGCGACCCCGTGCAGGATACGAACAACACCAAACGTTTTGCCGCAGAAATGGCCCAAAGCTGCCATACCGTGCAAGACACCGACGACCAAATCTCCATCGAGGTCGGCCCCAACGACTGGCCCATGCCCATTCCCCTGAGAAAATCCGGCGGCCAATGGTACTTCGACACCGCCGCTGGCAAGGAAGAAATCATCAACCGCCACATCGGCAAGGATGAGCTCCATGCCATCGGGACCTGCCGCGCTTACGTCATCGCGCAACAACGCTACGCCGACGCGAACCCGACCGGCGCCTCGGAAACCACCTACGCGCAGCACCTCAAGAGCAACCCCGGCAAGAAGGACGGCCTCTACTGGCCCGTCGCCCCCAACGAACCGGCCAGCCCCTTCGGTTCCCTCGTCGCGGATGCTCAGGCCGAGGGCTACGTCCTCCACCCCAATGCCACCGGTCCGCACCCCTTTCACGGCTACTATTTCCGGATTCTCACCCGGCAAGGCCCCGCCGCTCCCGGCGGTAAACTCGATTACCTCGACCACGGCAACCTCACCGGCGGATTCGCCCTCGTCGCCTGGCCCGAGCATTGGGACCAATCAGGCGTCATGACGTTCATCGTCGCCCGCGACGGCAAGGTCTATCAGCGCAATTTCGCCGAACAGACCTCCCAGCTCGCCGCCACCCTCAAGGAATACAACCCCGACAGCGACTGGACCCTCGTCGAGGATCCAGGCGTCTCGGATCCCGTCTCCCGGAAATAACCGCCCAGTCCATCGACCTCCCCTCGATGGACTCTCTTAATGTAGCGGCGCTCCTTGGTACAAATTTCGTTTACAAAAACGAAGAATTTGTCTGGTTTGTCTGCAACGGGCTCTTTGAACCACCTTTTCAGAGCCAGCCGATTCGGCACTGTGCGGACGCCAAGTCAGTGGCCTCCGGCAGAGCCGGAGGCTTGGGGTTGTGAACCGCTCAAAGCGGTTTGTTTTGTGCTGGGTGCCGTCTCAAGACGGCCGTTAATCGTTGAACATTTTGAGTTGTTCAACCCGCTTGTCCTCAACCTGCTGCTCCCGGAG
>CAJCII010000029.1 GCA_903970335.1 Bacteroidota bacterium
GCGGGGGAGATGTGGTCGGTGGTGACGGAGTCGCCGAAGATGCCGAGGGGGCGGGCATCGACGATTTCCGTGATGTGGCCGGGTTCCATGGAGAAGTCCTCGAAGAAGGGGGGTTCCTGGATGTAGGTGCTGGTTTCGCTCCAGGAGTAGGTCTCGCCGACGGAGCCGGGGATGCTGTTCCAGGCGGGGTTCTGTTCGGCGAAGTCGCTGTAGAGTTTGCGGAAGATTTCGGGTTTGAGGGCGCCTTCCATCTCGGTCTTGATTTCCTGGAGGGTGGGCCAGATTTCCTTGAGGTAGACGGGTTGGCCGTCCGAGCCGATGCCGAGGGGCTCGGTGTTGAGGTCGATATCGACTTTGCCGGCGAGGGCGAAGGCGACGACGAGGGGAGGGGACATGAGGAAGTTGGCCTTGATGCTGGGATGGACGCGGGCCTCGAAGTTGCGGTTGCCGGAGAGGACGCTGGCGGCGACGAGGTCGGACTTGGTGATGGCTTCGTCGATGATGGGGTTGAGGGGGCCGGAGTTGCCGATGCAGGTGGTGCAGCCGTAGCCGACGATCTGGAAGCCGAGTTTGTCGAGGTAGGGCTGGAGGCCGGTTTTATCGAAGTAATCGCTGACGACGCGGGAGCCGGGGGCCAGGGAGGTTTTGACGGCGGCGTTGACGGTGAGGCCGCGTTCGACGGCTTTCTTGGCGAGGAGTCCGGCGGCGAGCATGACGGAGGGGTTGCTGGTGTTGGTGCAGCTGGTGATGGCGGCGATGAGGACGCTGCCGTGTTTGAGATCGACGTCGGTGGGAGGACGGACGCCGTTGAGGGTGACGGTGACATGGGCATCGCGTTTATCTTTTTTATCGAAGCCATTTTCCTTGACCGGTTTGTCGAGCGCGCCGAGGAATTTTTCCTTCAGATCGGGGAGGGCGATGCGGTCCTGCGGGCGCTTGGGTCCGGCGACGCTGGGGTGGACGTCGGCGAGGTCGAGTTCGAGATCGGAGCTGTAGACGATGCCGTCGGCCTTGGTGGGGATGCCGAAGAGGTTTTGGGCCTTGAAGTAGGACTCGAAGGCTTCGACCTGGGCGGTGGTGCGTCCGGTGGCCTTGAGGTAGTTGACGGATTCGGCATCGACGGGGAAGTAGCCCATGGTGGCGCCGTATTCGGGGGCCATGTTGGCGATGGTGGCGCGGTCGGGGAGCGGGAGGGAGGCGGCGCCGGGGCCGTAGAACTCGACGAACTTGCCGACGACCTTCTGCTTGCGGAGCAATTCGGTGACGTGGAGGGCGAGGTCGGTGGCGGTGACGCCTTCGCGGAGGGAGCCGGTCATGTGGACGCCGACGACTTCGGGGGTGAGGAAGTAGACGGGTTGGCCGAGCATGCCGGCTTCGGCTTCAATGCCGCCGACGCCCCAGCCGACGATGCCGAGGCCGTTGATCATGGTGGTGTGGGAGTCGGTGCCGACGAGGGTGTCGGGGTAGTAGACGGTTTCGCCGTCGATCTTGGCGGAGAGGACGCCCTTGGCGAGGTACTCGAGGTTGACTTGGTGGACGATGCCGATGCCGGGAGGGACGACCTTGAAGGTCTCGAAGGCCTGCTGGCCCCACTTGAGGAATTCGTAGCGCTCGCGGTTGCGGGTGAATTCGAATTCGAGGTTGCGGACCATGGCGTCGGCGGTGCCGGCGACATCGACCTGGACGGAGTGATCGACGACGAGGTCGACGGGGACGAGGGGCTCGATGAGCTTGGGGTTGTTGCCGAGTTTCTGGACGGCGTGGCGCATGGCGGCGAGATCGACGAGGAGGGGGACGCCGGTGAAGTCCTGGAGGACGATGCGGGCGACGACGAAGGGGATTTCGTCGGAGACGGGCTGTTTGGCGTTCCAGTTGGCGAGGGTGCGGATGTCGTTTTCGCTGACGCGCTTGCCGTCGAAGTTGCGGAGGACGGCCTCGAGGACGATGCGGATGCTGACGGGGAGTTTGGAGACAGGGCCGACTCCGGCTTCTTCGAGAGCGGGGAGGGAGTAGTATGTTACTTTTTGACCAGATTGGGTGATTGTGGAGCGGAGCGAATTGAAGAGGGAGTGGAGGGCCATAGTATTTTGTATCAGTTAATGTGGCGGAGATAAAGCACGGTTCAAGCCGCAACCATTGGAAAAGTGGTTACTTGGGTGCAAAATTACGGGTTGAGGCAGGGGGCTGTCACCAAGACGGCGAAGTTCCGTCACAGAGTTGGCATCATTTAGGCTGAGAGGAGGTTCGAACAATAGTAACCAGAAAGGAAATACGTCCTGATGAAAACAGCCGACATGATGGTCGACTCGGTTCGAAACCACAAAAACGCGTTCCGCCTCGCGGATACACGCATCACGAAGGTCCAACAAAGCCGGTACGAGCGCCGGAAGGTTCGCGCCTTCCTGCGACTAGGAGACTGGCTGGCGGAAGCCTAGCAGCCTAGGCCTTGCGCCCGATTCGCGTTTCACGTTCCTGCCTGCGTACGAAGGCAGGGGCGTGGAATCAGCGGGGAAAGATTTTTTGGGCAGCGCCAATCGTTTTGCAATCGGCGCAAAAACCCCCATAGTCGGCCCCTCCCTTTTCCCGCTATGAAATTTTCCCTCCGCTGGCTCCACCGTTACCTCGAGCTCTCTGTTCCCGTCCCGCAGGTGCTCGACCGCCTCACCCTTGCAGGCACCGAAGTCGAACACGTCTCCTCAACCGGCGTCGAAAGCCCCCATGTCGTCGTCGCCCACATCCTCTCCTCCGCACCCCACCCCAACGCCGACCGCCTCCGCGTCTGCCAGGTGAACGACGGCACCGGCACCCGCCAGATCGTCTGCGGTGCGAAAAATTACAAGGATGGCGACAAGGCCCCGCTCGCTCTCCCCGGTGCCAAACTTCCCGGTGGCCTCGTCATCAAGGAATCCAGACTCCGCGGCGAACTCTCCCAAGGGATGCTCTGCTCAGCCAAAGAACTTGCCCTCGCCGACGACGCAGAAGGCCTCCTCATCCTCCCGCCCGATGCTCCCATCGGCAAAATCTTCTCCGAGTACATGCCCGGCGACACCCTCTTCGACCTGGAAATCACCTCGAATCGCCCCGACCTCCTCTCCTACCGCGGCCTCGCCCGCGAAATCGCCGCCATCGGGGCAGGCACCCTCAAGACCCTCCCCGAACCGGAAATCGTCTTCCCTGCCGCAACGCCCGCCTTCACCGCCCGCCTCGACGCCCCCGACCTCGGTCCTCTTTACACCGCGACGCACCTTACCAACGTCAAGGTCGGCACCAGTCCGCAATGGTTGCAGGACGCCATTGCCTCCACCGGCCATCGCCCCATCAACAACGTCGTCGACATCACCAACTTCGTCCTCTTCGAGACCGGCCAGCCCCTCCACGCCTTCGACGCCGCCAAGCTCTCCGGCTCTGTCCTGGAAGTCCGCCGCGCCCGCGCAGTGGAAAAAATCGAGGCCCTCGACGACAAGACCTACCCGCTCCTGTCCGACGACCTCGTCATCGCCGATGCCTCCGGCCCCGTCGCCCTCGCCGGCGTCATGGGGGGCAAACCGACCGGGGTCGGCGACACCACCACCGCCATCGTCCTTGAAGCCGCATGGTTTCTCCCCGCTGCCGTCCGCCGCACCTCCCGCCGCCTCGGACTGATGTCCGATTCCTCCTACCGCTACGAGCGCCGCGTCGATCCCGGTGCTCTCCTCGCCGCCCGCGACCGCGCACTCGCCCTCCTCCTCGAACTCACCGGCGCCACCATCTCCTCCGCCTCCGCCAGCGCCGGTGCTCCTCCCGCCGGTCGCAGCCCCATCGTCCTCCGCTCCGCCCGCATCTCCGGCCTCCTCGGCATCGAAATCCCTCCCGCCGTCGTCGACGAAAACCTTACCCGCCTCGGCTGCGAAAAATTGCCCGCCTCCACCGCCGCCGAGTCCCTCTGGCAGCCCCCCACCTTCCGCGACGACCTCTCCCGGGAAGTCGACCTCATCGAGGAAATTGCCCGTCTCCACGGCCTCGACGCGGTCCCTGCCCGTCTCCTGACCGGACTCCACCCCGTCACTGCGGCCGACCGCGCCCACGACCGCCTCCTCCGCCTCCGCCGCGCCCTCGCCGCCCGCGGGTGGGACGAATGCGTCACCGACGCCCTCATCGAGCGCCGCTTCGCGACGGGCGACACCGCCATCGAGATGGCCAACCCCCTCAGCGAACTCCAGACCCACCTTCGCCTCGCCCTCAAGACCTCCCTCCTCCAGGTCGCCGCCAAAAACCTCGCCCGAGGCGTCGCCAAATTGCGCCTCTTCGAAATCGGTCGTGTCTATGAGAAGCGCGATCAGTCCACCCACGAACCCCTTCGCCTCGGCCTCCTCGTTGCTGGACTTGGCCAGGACGCCGCTTGGTACCAGCCCGAACGCTCCGCCGACCCTTTCGACCTCACCGGAACCATCGACTTCCTCCTAAAAAACGCATCCATTAAGGTTAAAGATGTCGTCGAATCTGGCCAAATACCCGCCTCCGAACTAAAAATCCACGGCATCAAGATACCCCTCTTCTACGCTGAAATCGCCCTCGATCCCGCCCTTGCCAAGCATCCTCAACCCGAGCGCTACCAACCCGTCCCCGCCTTCCCTCCCGTCCGCCGAGACCTCGCCGTGGTCCTCCCCAAATCTGTCCCTCAGGCTCAGGTCGAAAATACCATCCTCCAGGCCAAGGCCCCCCATCTCGAAAGCCTCTCCCTCTTCGACCTCTTCGTCGACCCCAAGGGCGAAAAAATCCCCGCGGACCGCAAGTCCCTCGCCTACGGCCTAACCTACCGCGCCCCCGACCGCACCCTCACCGAACGCGAAGTCAACGACGCCCACGACCTCGTCCGCAAAAAACTTATCGCCGATCTCACCTGCACCTTCCGCGAGTAAGAGTAAGGTCTCGCCATTACTGCGAGAGCAACTTATCTGCGTTCGCCGGCTGCGGTTGCGACTGGCCCTTCTCCTCGAAGGAGCTCGCGATTACGTAAATCACGATCACCACGAGCAAAAAAATCAGTGCGGAAACGATGCCGACGGCCCGCGGGCTGAACCGATGGGAGCTGAAATAAGGCGTGGTCGTGTTCGCTCCCCGCTTGCCTGCGCTAACCGGTTCGGGCGTCCGTCGTCGCGGGACATACGGAATTTCCGTCCGCGGCGGAGTGACAAACATCCGCAACTGCTTCGGCTCGGCCATCCCCTCGTACCAATAATAATCGGTCCCCACCAACTCGCCGCTCTGGTATAGACTCCTCACTTCCTCGGTCGACCACTCGCCGAGCTCCTTTTCGTTTCTGGTTATCGTAATAACCACTCGCGAGCCTTACTACTATTTCCACTTAAGGTCAAGGCCCTCTTGATGGTGCAGTCTTCTTTTGGATTTTTGTCGTCCGATTCTGCCCCCCCTCCGATGGCACTTTCTGCCCGATTTTCATCGCGTCCGACTATAGCACGCACATTCTCAAGCGAGGCACGCCCGGAACCCGTCGTTCAGTTCCTTGCGGTCGAGATTCCGTCCGATGAACACCAGCGTGTTCCGGCGCGGTTCCGTGCCCCAGGGACGGTCCGGTCTTCCGTCCATCAGCATGTGGACGCCTTGGAAAACGAACCGCATCTCGCGTCCCTTTACCGAGAGCACGCCCTTCATTCGGAAAATGTCCTGGCCCTTGGTGCGGAGGAGGGTCCCCAGCCAATCGGAAAGCATCTTCTCGTCCAGATCGCCCGGTGTGCTGATGCCGACCGAGGTCACGTCCTCATCGTGATGATGATCGTGCTCGTGTTCGTGATGTTCACCGTGTTCGTCCGCGTGATCATGATCGTGTTCATGGTCATGCTCGTGATCGTGTTTCTCCGCTTCCTTGAGAAAATCGGGCTCCAATTCCAGCGCACGCTTGAGGTCGAATCCGCCGACTTCCAGGACCTTGCTCAAGTCGATGGCCGAATTCTCCGTGCGGTAGAGCTTCGCCACCGGATTCATCTTCCGGATGCGCGCCTCCGTCCTGGCCAATTCCTCGGGCGTCACCAGGTCGGTCTTGTTGAGCAGGATCACGTCGGCGAAACCGATCTGCTCCCGCACCTCGCGCGTGTCGCCGAAATGGAGTCCGACATGCTTCGCGTCCACCACCGTGATGATGCCGTCGAGGACGAAGCTTTCCTTCACCTCCTCATCGGTGAAAAACGTCTGCGCCACCGGCCCAGGATCGGCCAGACCGGTCGTCTCGATCAAAACCGAGTCGAACTTGTCGCGCCGCTGGCGGAGCTTGGCCAGGATGCGGATGAGATCGCCCCGCACGCGGCAACAGATGCAACCGTTGTTGAGCTCGAATATTTCCTCGTCCGACTGGATGACGAGTTGGTGATCGACGCCGATTTCGCCGAATTCGTTTTCGATTACCGCGATCCGCTTGCCGTGCTTCTCGGTCAGGATGCGGTTCAGAAGCGTCGTTTTTCCGGCGCCGAGAAAGCCGGTGATGACGGTGACGGGGATGCGGGAATTGGGTGAGGACATAGGAAAAGGGATGTTGTATGGGCCGGTCGCTCGCGATCTAGCCTTCGACAAGGCTAGCACAAAACGGCTATCTTTTCACTGCCGCCGACTTGGTGCCTTCCTGCAATTGCAGGGAGAGTTGGCGATAGCGGTGGGTTAGCGATTCGTGTTCGCGACGAAGATCCTTCAAGTCCTCCTCGAGTTGCCGGATGCGCTGGTCCTTGGCCATTTCCACCGCGAGCGAGGCGGTCGATTTCATCGCCTCCTTGGGGGGACGCTTCAGCGAGCGTTTTTTTTCGAACTCCAGCGCCGCGAACAATGCCGCAATCGGCAACGACTGGAGGGTCTTGGCGTGGGTGGCCAGGGTTTTTTCGTTGATCAGCCCTTCCTGGATGAACTCGCGCAGGGTGCCGATGGTGGTCGGGCCGTACGGCTCGTCGCTCGGCGGCAATTTGACCATCCAAAACATTTCGAGAAAATCGATTTGCGTGGCGGGACGCCAATTATCGTCGCTCTCGTCGATCATGTCCTGAGGGGCGACCTGCGCCGAGTTTGCCCACTCTTTCAACGTCCCCGCATCGACCGGGCCGTAGATCGCATCGTCCGGAGTTTTCCTGATGCGCCATACTACTAGTCCGGTCGTCACCCCTAAAAGTTCGCTCATAAATTACGTTCCAGGTTTGGGGATAAAAAGTTTTTGCCCCACCTTCAGTACACTTTTTTCGGTCAACCCATTGGCATTCTCAATATCCGTCACACTGACTGCGACGCCTTCCTCGCGGTAGGCGTTGGAGATAAGAGTAAGCGTCTCACCGCTGGCGACAATATGATAATAACCTTTTTGTTTTTTTGCCGGGGTCGCATCGGTCGTCCCAGAGGTGGAGTCCTGCGAGGTGGCATCGCCGTCCGGCTTGGTCGAGGGGGGCGTCGAGCCGGAATCCGGGGTCGGATCGGTCGTCTTTGCCGGAGTGGGCGAACTGGACGCACTCGCCGACGGAGTCTTTTTCTTTACGCCGGGTTTGGCCTTGGCGGACGAAGCGATCATTCCGGCAATGCTGTCGAGAAGCACCTGACGCTCTTTGGCGTGGTCGGCCTCCGATTTATCGAAAGCGGTCTGCTGGTCGGCCAGTTGCTGCTTCATGGCGGCGTTTTCCGTTTGCAGCCCGGTGACGTCCGCTTGAAGTTTGACGATATCGCCTTTCATCGCCTCCACCGCCTGACGGGTCGATTCGGAATTGGCCTGGATATTGTCCAGCTCGTCGGCCGCCTTCAGCAATTTTTCCCGCGCTGCCTCGGCATCCTGCTGGGCGCCGGGGTCCTGTGCGCGTAACCCAATCGTCACGGAAAGGCAAAGAAACAGGCCAAAAAATAGAGTGAATTTTTTCACGGGATGCGCCTCGACCGTTGAACCTAATTCTACGAACCGGATTCCACTTTCGCAAGCTCGACGAATTCCGTTTCGGACAAAATCTTGACCCCGAGCTTCTGCGCGTCCTCCAGCTTCGATCCGGCGTTTTCCCCCGCCACCAGATAATCGGTCTTCTTGCTCACGCTCGAAGACACCTTTCCGCCCGCCGCAATGATCCGCTCCTTGAAGTTTTCGCGCGGCTCGCTGAGGGTGCCGGTGAGCACGAAGGTTTTGCCCGCGAGTTGCGCACCGCCTGTCCTGACGGTCGTTTGCTGGGCGGTCGTGTTGATCCCGGCGGCACGCAGACGCCGCAGCAGTTCCCGGTTTTCCTCCCGGCCAAACCACGCGACGATGCTCCCGGCCACGACTTCGCCGATGTCGCGGACGCCGACGAGTTCCTCCACCGAGGCGCTTTCGAGTTTTTCCAGCGAGCCGAAATGACTCGCGAGTGCGCGCGCGGCCCCCGCCCCGACGTGGAGGATGCCGAGGCCGAAGAGGAGCCGCCAGAGATCGGCTTGCTTGCTCGCCTCGATTCCGTCGAGGACGTTGCGCGCCGATTTCTCCGCCATCCGTTCGAGGCTGGAGAGTTGTTCCAGGGTCAGTTGGTAGAGATCGGCGGGGTCCTTCGCCAGGTTCGCCACGACGAGTTGCTCGACGAGCGATTCACCCAGGCCGTCGATGTCCATCGCGCCGCGCTGGGCGAAATGCTGAATCTTCCGCTGCGTCTGCGCGGGACAGGAGGGATTCGGACAGCGCAGGAAAATGCCGTCCCAAACCAGGGCTGTTGCGCACGCCGGGCAGGCGGTGGGCGGGACGATGGTTTGCTCCGCGCCGGTGCGCGTCTCGACCACGGCGCCGAGCACGGCGGGAATGATTTCACCGGCTTTCTCGATGGTGACCCGGTCGCCGATCCGGATGTCCTTGCGCCGGATTTCATCGAAATTATGGAGCGTGGCGCGCGAGACGGTCGTGCCAGCGAGCAGCACCGGCTTTAGTTCCGCCACGGGCGTGACGACACCGGTGCGCCCGACCTGGAACGAGACTTTTTCCAGCGGGGTGATCGCTTTCTCGGCGGAGTACTTGTAGGCGATGGCCCAGCGCGGGGCTTTCGAGGTCGCGCCGAGAGCATTGCGCAAGCGCCATTCGTCGAGCTTCACGACCGCGCCGTCGGTCGCATAGGAGAATTCTTTGCGGGTCCGGTCGAGTACCTCGATGGCGGCGAGCAGTCCGGCCTTGGTCTCGCAGAACCAGGTGCGCTCCGGCCCGGGAAGTCCGGCCCGGGCGATCAGTTCCAGCCACTCCCGCTGCGTGGCGCACGCGATCCCGCGCAGCTCGCCCGGCCCGTAGAGAACGATGGAAAGGGGGCGCTTCGCCACGAGGCGGGAGTCGAGTTGCTTGAGGGTACCGGCGGCGGCGTTGCGGGGATTGGCGAAGGGCGCTTCTCCGGCCGCTTCGCGCTGGCGGTTGAGTTTGTCGAAGGCGACCTGCGGGTAGTAGACCTCGCCGCGGACCTCGAGCACGGGCGCGGCGGACGCGATGGCCAGCGGGAGGTTGCGGATGGTGCGGAGGTTTTCGGAAATGTCGTCGCCGCGCTGGCCATCGCCGCGGGTGAGTCCCTGGACGAAGCGACCGTGCTCGTAGCGGACGCTGACGGCGACGCCGTCGATCTTGGGTTCGAGGACGAAGCCGAGCTTCTCGCCGGGGAGAACCTTTTGGATGCGGTCGACGAAGGCCTCGAGCTCGGCGGCGGAATAGGTGTTGTCGAGGCTCTGCATCGGGAGGGCGTGGGCGACAGAGGTGAAGTGGGGGAGCGGGGCACCGCCGACGCGCTGGGTGGGGGAGTCGGGGGTGAGGAGTTCGGGGTGTGCCTGCTCGAGGTCGAGGAGTTCGCGGTAGAGGCGGTCGTACTCCTGGTCGGAGACGAGGGGCTGGGCCTCGAGGTAGTAGGCGCGGTCGAGCCGGCGGATCTCGGCGGCCAAGGCGTGGTGGCGCTGGGCGGGGGACTTGGGGGGCATGGGGCAACTGTAGCGGGTGGGTGAAATGGCGTAAATGGCTTATAAAATTAGGTCAGACTGGCCATTGAGTGGAAGCGGCTTGGAGGCAATGGGTTAGGGAGGCGGTTTCGAGATGGAGGAGCGGATTGAGACGATTCGAGGGTTGGAGGAGGCTTTTTTCTGGTGGAAAGGCGTTGATGGCTATTTGCTTACGGAGTGATCGAGACGAAACCTGCCGCCGTGCCGCATTACGCTTTTCTGGACGGGTTGAGGGCGGTGCTGGCGCTGTATGTGGTGGCGCATCATTCGTGGTCGATGGTGATGAATTACAATGGGCGGGTGAGTCCGTACCTGCATGTGCTGGCGCATGGGAGCTATGCGGTCTGTATATTCATCGTTCTTTCCGGGTTTTGCCTGATGCTGCCGACGTTGAAGAACGATTTCCGGCTGGCACGCGGGGCGGGGGTGTTTTTCCAGCGTCGGGCGTGGCGGATACTGCCGCCGTATTACTTTGCGCTGGCGCTAACGCTTCTGCTGATGGGGCTGGCAATCGGGGAGAAGACGGGGACGTTGTGGGACCGGAGTCTGCCGGCGACTTGGCCGAATATCGTGACGCATGTCTAACTGGTGCAGAATTTTATTCCGAAGTATGTGCATGGGATCAACTATGTGTTCTGGTCGATTTCGCTGGAGTGGCAGATTTATTTTCTCTTTCCGCTGTTGTTGAGGGGATGGCGACAGGTGGGGCCGGTCTGGACGACGGTGGCGGTGGTGGCGGTGTCGTTTTTGATGGAGCGGGGGATGGACCATTTCCTGAAGATCGACCCGGGGGCGGATTTCATCGGTTTTTTCGCGATGGGGATGTTTGCGGCGTATGTGAGTTTTTCCACGGCAGCGGCGGCGGTGAAATTCAAAGCGATGCCGTGGCGCTGGCTGGCGGTGGCGTCGTTCGCGGGGGTGGTGGTTTTGGACCGGATGGAGCGTTTCGGGGAGGCGAACCTGGCGGTAAGTTGTTTTGGGGCGTGCATCCTGATGATCGCGAGTCTGGAGCCGCGAGGTTGGGCGCATGGTCTGCTGAGTTTCCGACCGCTGGTCGTGGTGGGGTCGTTTTCCTACAGCCTCTATTTGATCCACGCGCCGTTGTTGCAGCTTTTGTGGAAGTACCCGTTTTCGCCTTGGAAGGCAGAACCGAATACGATGTGCCTGTCGTTGTTGCTGGTGGGGATCCCGAGCATCGTGCTTGCGTCCTACCTGTTTTTTCTGGTCGGAGAGAGGCCGTTTCTGCAGGCGCGCAGGCGACAAGGTCATGGTTCGCAAGACGGGGCATGCGACCGATAAAGCTTCCGGCCAAAAGATCGAATTTCACGGCTTCGTCCTCTGGCGCTTCGCCCACTAGAAAATCGTGGAACAGTGGGCCACGATCACTCCACCCAACCCGGTCTAAACCCAACTTAATACTAGGGCCCGTTAAGGTAAAAAGGACGGGATGGCACCAGCCGCAGGAGGGTCTGGAGCAAGGCGCGAACGAAGAACCGAGCGGTGGCTATGCGACGAGTGAGCAACGCGGCTCCGACCCCTCCTGCGCCTAGCCGGAAGGGTTGCCGTTCTTTGGGCCACAGACTTCGTTGCTCGTGGGTCACATAGCTACGGCTATGCTCCCTCCTGGCGCCTCGCCAGTGGCCCAAATCCCTGGCAACGCCACCCGCCCTTTTTACCTTAACAGGCCCTAGGATCTGACGGACGAAGGTCGGTCGATCAAAAATCCAAGACCTGTTTGCGCGACACGCCTTGCGCTGAGTTCGACTCTTTCTCCCAGCTCTCCCAAATGGCTAGCCGCTCGGCATACGCGGCGCGGGCCACGGGCAAGCCTTCCGTACCGACGAAAAAACGCAGGGGCGGCTGTTCCGCATCGACGATCTTAAAGAGGGCTTCCACGGTCGCCCGAGGGTCACCGAATTCCATGGTGGCACCGTAGCTGAAGAGCTGTGCCCGGATATCCGCATAGGGTTCAAGACTTGGCGCAATCTTGAGCGATCCTGGGCTGGCGAAATCGGTCGCATAAGCCCCTGGCTCAAGCAGGGTCACCTTTATTCCGAGCCCGGCCACTTCTTTGGACAAGCTTTCATGGAGCGCCTCGAAGGCCCATTTTGAAGCGTTGTAGAAGCCGGTGATCGCATTGGCGTAGACTCCTGCCACGCTCGATACGCCAAGGATATGGCCACTGCCCTGCCGACGGAGCAGCGGCAACACCGTTTGGATGACGGCTAGTGCGCCGAAAAAGTTCGTCTCGAACTCCGCGCGAACGTCCGCCTCGGAGGCTTCCTCGACGGCACCCAGCAGCGCATAGCCCGCGTTGTTGATCACAACATCCAACCGCCCGAAATGGGCGTGTGCCTGCGCTACGACCGCCTCGACCTGATCTCGCTTGGTGACGTCGAGTGCCAGCGGCAGGATAGCCTTGCCGTACCGTTTCGACAGTTCGGAAAACGCCGTTGTCGACCGTGCGGTGGCTACCACCTTGTCGCCTCGCTCCAGGGCACCCTCGGTCCAGACGCGACCAAAGCCGCGCGATGCGCCCGTGATGAACCAAATCTTGTCTGACATAATAATTTCCTTTCTTTGTTTGTTAACGAAACGCTCTTGGATGCCCCGTCCGCAACCAGTGTTGTTTTAATGCTAACTTGAGTCTTCTCTTGTACAACTGACATAACGGGTATATTTGTCAATATCGACAGATGGACGTTGTTTGTCAAGTATGTACGCAAATGAGCGAGGTCAAAAAAAATAAAATAGTGACGGCGGCGCGGTCCGTTTTCCTGCGTTACGGTTTCCGGCGCGTAACCATGCATGACATCGCCGAGGCGGCAGGTGTCTCGCGTCCTGCTCTCTATCTTCTTTTCAAAAGCAAAGAGGAAATTTTTATCGGCGTGTATCTGCAATTTGTCGATGAGACTCTGGCAGAGATCGAGAGAACCATGGCGAAGGCCACGACTTCGCAAAAGATGCTGGAACATGCCTTTGAGATCTGGGCGGTACGTCCGTTTGAGGTGATGATGAACTCCCCGGAGGCAAAAGAACTAATGGAATGCAGCCTCGGTTTTGCCCAAGACTCTCTGAGCCAGGGTTACCTTAAATTCGAGTCGATGATTGTGCCCGTCCTGGCAACGCTCACCAAAAGGCATTCGGGTAAGGCATCCCTAGCTCCGGAGAGGATCGCACATGTCCTCGCGAGCGCAGTGCGCGGCTTCAAGCAGACAGCTACTACGCCCACAGAGCTTCGCCGGCTTATTAAAGAGCTTTTAACACTGTCCTTGTCTTTTCCGGTGGCACATTCAGTCTGACAGAACGGTGTCGAGGATGGCGGTCCAAAGTGTCAATGGAGCTAGCCCTGACGGTTTCAGTGTGGTGCATATGCGGCAGCGAAAGGAATTCTCGACGAATTGACAATCCAGCGCACATAGTTTTTCCCATGGATGTCCATCAAGCTCTTGAGATTGGTTCCATTGCCGTAGCTGGGACTATGACCGGCAATGAAATGGCCGTGGCTTTTTTTGTTCATCCGCGCATCAGCCGGCTCGATGATGAGACGCATGTTAAAGCTGTTCAAACGTTGGCAAGTGGCCTGGGCAAAGCTATGCCGTTCTGGTATGCGCTGACCTTGCTTTTGAGCCTCGCCGTTACTTTTATCTCACATTCAACGTGGGACACGTCGCGCTGGTTGGCCTTGAGCGCAGCCGCTCTTTTCGCCGCGATGATTGTCTACAGTTTGCTTCTACCCGTGCCTATTAACGACCAGGTGGCCCGCTGGAAGCCGGATTCACTACCTTCCAACTGGCGGGCCTTGCGGCAGCGCTGGGATACGCTTCATGCCATTCGTGTCGGCATTCTCACCTTCGCTCTGATTCTTCTGATAGCATCGTGTGTATAAGGCCGGTCGCATATGGTGGGAACCGGAATCTAATAGGTGAGGCCCTATTACAGAAGCAGCTCGATCCGGAATCCGGCCTGGCTCTTATCCGGCTTTAGGCCTATGCGGGACACGCTCGCTTTGCAGGTTACTCGTACGGTTCCCACTGGTGATTAAAATCAAACCTCGTCCAAGATTGCCCGCATGGTCTTGAGGAGGGTTCCCGCTGTGTAAGGCTTCGTAAGGAAGTGTTTGACGTTGGCTTCGACTATTTTAGTTGCGCCACCGTTGATACTGAGTCCACTGGCCGCAATAATTTTGACTGCCGGATTGATTTTGGTGAGAGCACGAATGGTGGCCGAGCCATCCATGATTGGCATCGCCATATCGGTCAAGACAACGGCGATTTCTTTCGGATGTTGGGCGTAAACTGCCACGGCCTCGGCTCCATCTCCGGCCGTCAGAACCCGATAGCCGAAAGCCTGTAAAGTCTGGCTGGTAATAATGAGGATTGAGGATTCGTCATCGACCAGTAAGACAGTTTCACCATTCCCACGCGGCAAGCTGATGTCTTCCAATTGTTCCCGCCGCGCTTCGGGAGCCAAATCCATCGCGGGAAGGTAAACTTTGAAGGTCGTGCCTTTGCCAGGCTCACTATAGACGTTAATTATCCCGTCATGACTCTTGACGATGGCCATGACGGTCGAGAGGCCAAGTCCGGTGCCTTTGTTGATGTCCTTTGTGGTGAAAAATGGCTCAAAAATCTTATCCACAACTGCGGGTGGCATGCCGGTTCCCGAATCGGTCACGCTGATCGTGACGTACCGTCCAGCTTTGGCCTGAAGATTCATGGCGGCGTACTGTTTGTCCAAAACCGAATTTTCGACGTCAATGGACAAATTGCCCCCATGCGGCATCGCATCCCGGGCATTGACGCAAAGATTCAGCAGCACCTGATGGATTTGCGTAGGATCGCCCAAAATCGGCCATGTATCGTCGGGGACGCTGAACTCCAGCCGAATATCTTTAGGAAAGGTATCCTTGATGATATTACCCAAGTCGTCCAACAAATGCCTGGGAAGGACCTCGACTCTCTGACCTTCCAGGCCGCGCGCAAAAGAGAGCACCTGACGAACGATATCAGCACCGCGCTTGGCGCTCACTTCAATCGTTTTCAAGATGGTCGTGGCCTGAGGGTTATCCGTCAGCGTCCGGAGAATATCGATGGACATCATGATCGGGGCCAGGATGTTGTTCAGATCGTGGGCAATGCCTCCCGCCAAAGTTCCAACACTCTCCATGCGCTGCGCCCGTAGAAACTGAAGTTCGAGTTTCTTGCGTTCGGTAAGGTCCAAGACGAAGACAACGCCTTCCTCGGGATTGTCCTTAAAAGACGCCCTGCCCAGAAGAATGGGTACGCGTGTGCCATCCTTGCGGATGTATTCTTTCTCATATGGCCCGCAGACGCCAGTGGTGTCGAGGGTTTCGAGGATGTCCCGCTCGCGATCAGCATATTCGGGAGGGGTCATGCTCATCCAGTTAATGAGACCTGCTTCAAGGTCCTCGCGGCTGTAGCCCACGAGTTTCAGAAAGGCGTCATTGGCCCCTTTTACTGCGCCGCTCCTCTCGTAAAAGAAGACGCACTGCGCATTGGAATCGACCAACCGACGAAAGCGCGACTCGCTCCTCTTTTGCTCGGTGATGTCGCGATAAGTCCAGATCCTCCCAAAATATCTTCCGTGTTGGCCCAGTACGGGGGCGGTGTAACGGTCAAGAAATCGTCCGTCGATGAGCTCAAGCTCATCCCGGCTGATTTCGTCTGGATGGGCATAAAGATAATCCACTTTCTCCGAAAATTGCTGCGAGTTCTTCACCTTTCCGGCAATCCACTCCAGACGCCGCCGATGATCGACTTCGTGGGCAATCTCCGCAGGCGGATCCCACAAATCGAGCATCTGCTGATTCTGGAGGACTTTTTGTCCGTGGCTGTCGACAATGATAATACCATCGAGAGCTGAATTGACTTGAGCCTCAAAGAAAGCCGTCTTCCAAAGAAGTTGGTCTTCAATGGCCTTTTCTTCCGTAATATCGCGTTCGATGGCGGCAAAGTGCGTGTGTTTACCCTTCTTGTCGAAAATGGGAACAATATCGATGTCCATCCAATAGGCTGTTCCATTTTTTTTATAATTAACGACCTCCCTTCGAATCGCCTTACCTTCCACGAGGGATTGCCTGATTTCGTTAAGGACAGTCGAGTCCGTTTTTTCACCCTGCAAAAAACGGGGGCTGCGCCCGATCATTTCAGCAGACGTGTAACCCGTAGCCCGCTCAAAGGCTTCATTGACAAAGACAATCCTTGGTCCGGGTTCATCGAGCGGCTTGGCCTCGGTGACGACGACACTATCGTTAAGATTGGCAATGCAGGCGCTCAGGAGATTTAGCCTTTGTTCCGCTTTTTTTCTTTCCGTGATGTCACGGACGTTGCATTGGATGACATCCTTGGTGTCCGCCAGATAGACGTTGCTGACAAACTCGACGGCAATGTGGCGGCCGTCCCTTGTTTTCAGCGGCAAGTCTTCGTAGCGGACGTACCCGTCGCCCTGCAGGCGCTCCAGCATGATCTGATTGGACTCGATGTCTGAGAACGGACTAAGCTCGCCAACGGTCTTGCCGATCATATCCGCGTGGGAAAAGCCCAGAAGCTTGCAAAGGAAGGGATTCACATCGGTGATGCGTCCGGTCACAACGTCCAGAATCAGGATGCCATCCTGCGCTGCCTCGAAAAGTCGGCGATAGCTAAGTTCGGACGCGCTTATGGCCTGCTCATTG
>CAJCII010000030.1 GCA_903970335.1 Bacteroidota bacterium
CTTTTTCTTTTCGCGACCAAGCCGATCTGGCATGGCCTCGTCACTCGTAACTCAGAGATAGCCTCCGTTAATTCCGCTCTCGGGCAAAAGGATTGCGGATGGCGACGCCGTGCACGACCTGACCGTCCGGCATGTCTTCCGAATAAACCGTGCGGCACTCCGCCTCTTTTGCCGCGGCCGGGATCAGACTGTCGTAAATAGAGAACCCATATCGCTCGGCAATGGCCAGCCCGGCCTCATGGATTTCCACCGTGACCGGAATGACCTCACAAATCGCCCGGATGGTGGCCAAAATCTCGCGGATTTCCGGCCACGTCATTTTCAATTTGCGGCGGGCGACCGAGGCGAATTCGTTCAAGACTTGCACGCTGACCACTCCGCCCCCGGCAAGCAGGGCTTCCGCTTTGTCCGCTTTTGTGCCAGCCGAGAGCAGGTAGAGCAAAACGTTCGTGTCGAAAAACGCTTTACCCGCGCGCATTCGCTTCCATTCGGTCGAAATGAAAATCCTCCGGCAAACGTCCCCGGTACCGCCGCAGCCGCGCCAGCAATTCCTTCGCGCCGGGCTTTTTCTTCAGGGCAAAGTCCCGTTCGCCCCCCACATGGATTTCGACCTCGTCGCCCTCCCGCAGTCCCAGCGCCTCGACCACCGCGACGGGAATCCGCACCGCCAGACTATTCCCCCATTTGGCAATTTGCATCCGATCCTCCGTTGATATACATGCGATAATGTATATCATTTGTCGATAAAAGCAAATGGCTTGTCTTACTCCGCCAAGGATCAGTTCAGTTCGTAGCCGTCGCAGTCCCTTGCGACGGCGCAGTCTGCAGCGGCGGTCTATCACCGTCGCTAATTCCCCTCGTAGCGTTCCAGTCCAACTTGGGCTAAAATCATCCCACGGCGTTGATCCCCACCGAAATCAATCTCGGAATCCCCTTTTGCCAGACCTGCGTCCCATCGTGACCAAGGCGCTGGTCGATACCGGTGCCATCACCCTCTGCATCCCCGAACACATCGCTCTCCAATTGAAATTGGACGAGGCGGAAAAACGCGAAGTTACGATTGCCGATGGCACCAAAAAGGTCGTTCCCTATGTAGGGCCAGTCCAGATCACGCTCGAGAATCGCGGCAGTTTTTGCGGAGCGATGGTCTTGGGCGATGCGGTCCTCCTCGGGGCCATTGCGATGGAGAACCTGGACTTGGTGATTTCTCCCCAGCGTCGACGGATCGAGGTCAATCCGGACAGTCCGAATCTTGCCCAGGCGATGGTGATGTAACTGCGGGCGCGCGCGCGAATAAAGAACCCCGCCGCAAGCAGCGGGGTATTGGGGAACAATTTCAGATTACAACAAGAACGCCGCAAGCGGCGGGGAATTGACCCGAACGAGATTAACCCCGCACCTGCCCGGTCCCGCGGATGACGTACTTGTACGACGTCAACTCGTCCAGCCCCATCGGGCCGCGCGCGTGGAACTTGTCCGTGCTGATGCCGATTTCCGCGCCGAAGCCGAATTCCCAGCCGTCGGTGAAGCGGGTCGAGGCATTCCAGTAGACCGTGGCCGAATCGACCTCGTTCAGGTACCGCTCCGCAACGGACGTGTCCTCGGTGATGATCGCGTCGGAATGATGCGAGCTGTATTTCGCGAGGTGTTCCAGCGCGCCGTCGAGGCCATCGACCACCCGCACGGCCAGGATCAGGTCGAGATACTCGGTCGTCCAATCGGCCTCCGTGGCGCCCCGGATCGTGTCGCCTTGCACCAGCTTCCGCACGGTTTCATCGCCCCGAATCACAACCCCGGCCTTGGTGAGGACCGCCGTGATCGACGGCACAAAGGTATCCGCAATCGCCGAATCGATCAGCAGCGTCTCGATCGCATTGCAGACGCCGGGACGCTGCACCTTCGCGTTCAGCACGACCTTCTCCGCCATCGCGAGGTCGGCCTTTTCATGCACGAAAACCGAGCAGACCCCGTGGGCATGTTTGATGACCGGAATCCGCGATTCGGACACGACCGCTTCGATGAGGCTGTGCCCACCGCGAGGGATGATGAGGTCGATGAGATCGCTCTGGCGGCAGAGGAAGGGAACCAGCGCCCGGTCGGTGTTGTCGATCAGTTGCACCGCGCCCTTCGGCAACGACGCGCATTTTTGCAGGGCGGCGATCAGCGCCCGGTTCGAGTGGATGGCTTCCTTGCCGCCGCGCAGGACGGTCGCGTTGCCGGTCTTCAGGCACAGCACGGCAGCGTCGATCGTCACGTTCGGGCGCGATTCGAAAATAATGCCGATGACCCCGATGGGCACGCGGACCTTCGAGATTTTGATGCCGTTGGGCCGTTCCCATTCGCTCATTTTTTGTCCGAGCGACTGGGGCAGCGTACGCACATGGCGGACTCCCGCCACCATCGCGGTAAGGCTCTTTTCCGTGATCCGCAGCCGGTCGATCAGCGCCTTGTTCAGGCCCGTTTCCTCGGCCGCAGCAATGTCCTTCGCATTCGCGACAAAAATCTCCTCCGCGTTCTTCTCCAGTTGCGTGGCGATTTCGTCCAGCATCTCGTCCAGCCGCGTCGGAGGCAGCGTGGCCAGGAGACGCGCCGCTTCGCGAGCTTCGACGCACTGGGCGCGAATCTTCTGCTCCGGCCCGGCGAGATCGGTAAACTCCCGCGTGTTGGGAGGGGCCTTGAGCAGATCGTTGGTTGAAGTGGCGTTTTCGGTTCGTTCCATAGGGCAGAGGAGGGCGGTTATCTGCCGCACTCGATTAAGGATGAAAGATAGTCCCGACTGCCTCACCTTGGCAAATCGAGACCAGCACATTTTTTTGCCGTCCATGTGCGATCTGCATCGGAATACCCGCCGCGTTGACCAGTCGCGCCGCCTTGAATTTGGAGATCATCCCGCCGACCGAGGTCTGGCTTTGCGTGCCCCCGGCCAGTTTTTGAATCTTCGCGTCGATCTTCCGCACGTCCCGGATCAGCCGTCCCGTGCCGTCGGAATTGGTCGCCAGCCCACGGATATTGGAAAGAATGATCAACCGCTCCGCCCGGGCCAAAATCGCAATGTGGGCCGAAAGCTGGTCGTTGTCGCCGAAGCGCGCGCCGATCAGTTCGTCATACGAAACCACGTCGTTTTCGTTGAAGATCGGCACCACGCTCCGGAGTTCGAGCAGATGCTCCACGCTCCGCTGGATGTTCCCGTAAAGCGAGCGACTGTCCAATTCCAGGTAGGTCAGCAGCACCTGCGCAACGCGCGTCCCGGAACGCCCGAACGCCTCGTCGTAGAGCCGCATCAACCGGGGCTGCCCCAGCGCGGCGCAGGCCTGGAGTTCCGCCATCGCCGTGGGACGCCTTTTCAGGCCGAGGAGCGACATCCCGCAGCCGACTGCGCCGGAACTGACCACCAGTACCTCGTGCCCGAGTCGGCGCAGTTCCACCACCTGCGCGGCCAGTTGCTCGATCTGGCCGAGATCGACTTGTCCGTTACCGTCGCTGAGAATGCCCGTGCCGAGCTTCACCACCCAACGCTTCGGTACGGGCCCAGTCAATGGGTTGCTCACGGAAAATAGGGCCGCACGCGACGATAGAGTTGGAAGAGCTGCCAACCGCCGTCCCATATGGTTCGGATTACTTTGCCGATAGCGCCCGGTTGTTTTTCGGCACTCTTCGACTGGGTTATTTCGGACTTTGGCGACTTCTTTTTCCCGAGACTCAACAGGTTCGAGGCCACGCTGAAAACGGCCGGTACCGCCACGAAGATCCAGGGGTTACTCCGCAGGAACCCGATTCCCTTCAGGCTGTACTCCGTATAGCGGATCGGTTTTTCGAGGTTGAGATAAGCCGCGGTCAGCTCTCCCCGCTGCTTCGCGATTTCGGCCTTAAGGACTTCGCGCCGCGCTGCGAACTCATCCTGGGATGGAATCGAGGTGTTCATGATTTTGTCTCGCCGGTTTTCGTCTCGGGCTGCAAGCCTTCTACGTCCCGTCGTAATTCCGCCAGCGTTTGGGCCAGGAACCGGGGCCGGTTCAAAATCAAATGACGTACGATCAGGACACAAATCACGCCTCCGATGATGTAAATCCCAAAGATACTTCCCAGGACCAACAAGCGGTAAGGCGTGTTCCAAAAGCAGGCCACAAAGAAAAACATCGCAAAGAAAAACGCCGCGCTCAGGCAAATCAATGCGCTCAGGCTGACGAACAACACCTTGACCGCGTGTGTCCCCGCTTCTTCCAGCTCCGTGGTCGCCAAGTCCAGTCTCGTGTAGAGAATGGAGATCAGCACGCTCCAGAATGTGCGCAACGACGAAAAAAGGCTCGGGTTCGCACCCGAGCCGACGCTTTCAGGGACGGACATGACGCGGGCTTTCGCGCGAACTTAGTCGCGACGGCGTAGGAACGTGCCCGCCGCGAATCCGAGACCAAGCAGGAATCCGACTCCCGCTGCGATGCCAACGGCGTTCCACGGATTGTCCCGCACGTATTCGTCGGTGGCCGTGATCGCTTCCTTGCTCTTGGCTTTCACCGTCTCTTGGGCCACGACGAGTTTTTCCTGGGCCACTTTGAGGCTTTCCTCGACCTTGACCCGGGCTTCCGCTGCCTTGTCTCCGACCACCGAGGCTGTCGCCTTCAGCAAGTCCTGCACGTCTTTGGAAAGCACTTTGAAGTCTTCGACCAGTTTCTCACGAGTGACCGACACATTTTGATTGGCGTTTGTTGACATATAAGATGATCCTCTTTCGATTCACTTAAGCCAACGCGGAGCCGAAAGCAAGTCTTGATTCAATTGCCCGTGGCTGGCGGACTCGCCCCCGACGGATTGCTGTCGGGCGCAGAGGGTGGTTCCGGGACGGCAGGTTCGGGAGAGGCTGGCGTGTCGGTCGGTGGATTGGCCTGCGGAGTCGTGTCCGTGCCGGTGTCGGGCTTGGCGTCTTGCTTCGTTTCGTGTTTGGGCCCCAGGACGATAAAAAGCTCGTCCAACTGGTTCAGGTCGGCCGTCGGCTCGATGACCGCCTCCCGATAGAGCCCGAAGGTCGGATAGTCGTTCTTCAGCGGTGGCACATCCGTGACCGTCCCCAGGCGCAAGCCCGCCGGAAAGTAAGGCCCCAGACCGCTGGTCACCAGGAACTGCCCCACCGCAATTTGGGAATCCTTCGGCAGGTACTTCACCTTGACCCGCGGTTCCCCCTCGTCCGAGTTGCCCTGCCCCTCCACGATGCCCTGGTCGTGCGTCCCATCCACCGTCGCGGAAATACTGCAATTCTGGTTCACCATCAAGATCACATCCGTCACGTATTTGGAAACCACCCCTGTTTTGCCCACGACGCCGCGCGGCGAGACGACCGGCTGGTCCGACGTCAGCGAATACATGCCGTGGTACTTTTTATCGAGATCCGTGTTGTTTTCCCAACCGACATTGATCTGTACCGAGTCCCACCAACTGGAAGGCTCCCGACTCACCACCCGGCAGGGCAGTAATTCGTATTGCGAGGCCGTCTGAAAGCCCAGCATCTCGCGCAACCGCTTGTTCTCGTTTTCCTTGTCCGACAGCAATTGGTTCCGCAACTGGAGTTCCGCCACTTGCTCGCGCAATAGCGTCACTTCCGTCTGGGCCTCGTCCAGCGTCTTCAGCTTGCCGTCCATCCGCCCGAAAAAATTGACCGGCTTTTCCACGATGCGCAACAACGGCCCCAGCAATTCCAGCGTTTCCTTGCGCAACGGTTGCGTCACCGGGGCAGGCAGGAGCAGAAGAGTCAGGATCAGAGCCGAGCCGACACCCGCCACCAGAATGTACGCGCTTTTGTTCACCATGGGGAATTCATCGCGAATTCAGCCGTCTCGAGGGGTTCCGGACACGCCGGGATCAGCCCCGACGCTCGGACTCGGCGGCCTTCTTCATGTACTCGAATTCCTGCAGGACCTTCCCGGTGCCTTCCGCCACGGCGCTGAGCGGGTCTTCCGCCACATGCACCGGTAATCCGGTCTCTTCCGCCAGCATCTTGTCTAGGCCCCGCAGCAACGCCCCTCCGCCGGCCAGCACGATGCCCCGTTCGACCAGGTCCGCCGAAAGTTCCGGCGGGCACCGCTCCAGCGTAATGCGAATCGATTCGACGATCACCTGCACCGGCTCCGCCATCGCTTCCCGCACTTCCTGCGAGGTGATCGTCAGCGTCTTCGGCAGTCCCGCGACCAGGTCCCGTCCCTTCACTTCCATCGTCGTTTCCTTCTCGACCGCGTAGGCCGAGC
>CAJCII010000031.1 GCA_903970335.1 Bacteroidota bacterium
CGGCGGTTTGCCCGCGTCGAGCAGCGGCGCGACCCACGGATGCGCCTTGCCCGCCACACTCTGGCGGTAGAGCAGGTTGCACGCGGCGTTAAAGTGGTGCAGCACAATCCCGAGCTTTTCCAGCAACTCGACATGCGCCGCATCCAGCACGAACGGACTCGGCGCGACCCGCCAGGTCTTTTCCGCGAAGAGTCCCTCGGCAGGCAGATGGTCCCGCACATAATGGGCGCGTTCCTGGGGTGTCATGATCAGACGCTAAACTGGCACAAAACGGACCGAGTGCAAAAGGCGAATAATGTAGCGGCGGTCAGTGGTGTCCAATCTTCGCTGAAAGATTTCGCTGTAAGTTATTGGTTTTAAGCGAGCAAGGATAGAAAAAGGGTGTGATCGACATGAGCGAAGCTGCAATCACTGAGGTTAATTGGTTTGAGTTTTAACGGATACTGGCCGATTTCCTTCCTACTTTAATCTCGTTCGGGTCAATTCCCCGCCGCTTGCGGCGTTCTTGTTGTAATCTGAAATTGTTCCCCAATACCCCGCTGCTTGCGGCGGGGTTCTTTATTGATAAATGCCGTCAACCGGAGCATTGTATCGAACCAGATTTCCACACATTTTACTTCACAAAGAGCATCGACATCATCCTGCAAGCGACTCACCATACATGACTTGCAAATGCCTATGATTCAACCTAAAATCCATATGAATTCAACCAGTTGCAGTTGTTGTAGTTAAGGTTGGACGCTACTGAGCGGCGGTCTATGACCGCCGTGCCTTCCTCCGTAGGTAGCCGTCGACCTACCTACATACTCTAGAACGAAAATCAGGCTACCGTTAAGCGCCTAACTATCAAGCGTAACCCCTCAGAATTCGCTCTAACTCGGCAGTACTCCGTTAGTCGCATTTCTGGTCGCAGTGGTCGCAAAACTGATCGCATTTCTAACCGAGGCAGCGCTATTTTTTTCGCCGAAATGTGACGAGAATAATAAGAAGGACGCAAACTAAGATTATAGCTTCTGTCCAGAATGGCATCAACTTAAGCGAACCTTAAACAGTGAAAGTTGCATTCCAATTTGGCCTTTTTTCGTGTTGGACGACGTAAAAAAGGACTGTTCCACGCCAATTTCCCGAGGTCAACAGACCGATAATCATGGGAAAATAGAACCGTCGCTGCTTGATCGCTCAACCCGACCCACCAAGTCCATTTTTTCGCTGATTTCATCCCAAAACCCCCTTAAGTTGATGCCATTCGCTTCTGTCCAACTCATCGGGCCACCTCGGGCAAAAATCGGTTGCATCTGCAATCTTAGTTATGAATAGCGTGGGCAATCACAGGCTCACTCAATTTGCCTTGGGTGCAATTATGGCCATGCTAATATGACGGTATGTTAAGCGCCTTAATCTTGAATATTTGCCTCGGAGCAATTTGCGTCGGCGCTGGTCTTCAGCTTAGGCAAGAAAAGCAGAAGTACAAACAACCATTCATTATTGCTGGCGTGGCAATAATAGCAGTCTCGGTATTTACAATTCTTTGGCTCGTGGTTTGACGCTGACACATTCCGTTTGGCACCATTTCATTCAATTCAAACCTTTTGTGACGGACATGTTTGGCCCTAAACCCATCCCATGCCTACCCAACTCCAGGACTTCTTCGATCTCCCCACGCCCACCGGCCCGATGCGCGTCCACCGCTTCGCGCCCAAGGACCTGCCCCTGCGCCCCGCCGTCATCCTCTACTCGGAAATCTACCAGGTCACCGGCCCCATCCGCCGCCTCGCTGGCCGCCTTGCCGGGGAAGGCTTCGAAGTCCTCGTCCCGGAGGTCTACCACGAGTACGAGCAGCCCGGCACCGTCCTGGCCTACGACCCTGCCGGAACCGAGCGCGGCAACTTCCTCAAGATCGAAAAGCCCGTCCCCGCCTTCGACTCCGACGCTGCCGCCCTCCTCGACTGGGTCTTCGCCCGCCCCACCTACCCGTGGCGCGCCGTCGGCACCTGGGGCTTCTGCCTCGGCGGCCACCTCGCCTTCCGCGCCGCCCTCGACCCGCGCGTCGCCGCCGCCACCTGCTTCTACGCCACCGACCTCCACACCGCCTCGCTCGGCAAGGGCAAATGCGACGACACCCTCGCCCGCGTCCGGGAAACCCAGGCCGAACTCCTCCTCATCTGGGGCCGACAGGACCCACACGTCCCCCTTTCCGGACGAAAGGCGATCTACGACGCCCTCACCGCCGCCGAGACCTCCTTCCAGTGGCACGAATTCAACGGTGCCCACGCCTTCTCCCGCGACGAAGGCCCCCGTTACGACTCCGCCGCCAGCCGCCTCGGCTTCGCCCTCGCGCTTGAGCTTTTCCACCGCCGATTGACCGTGCCGCGTTAGCCGTTACGGTTGCTCATGTTCCAGTTGTCCCTAGATTTTTTCGGGCTCCCGGCCAAGCGCCCGACCGCGCCGCGCATTGCGCCGGTTGAGTCGAAGGAACCCTTCCTCTGGAAACACGGCATCGCGGTCCATTTCCTTCGTCGGCCTCGCGCCCGCCGCTACCTCCTCCGGCTCCTGCCTGATGGCACCGCGCGCCTCGTCATTCCCCGGCGCGGCTCCCAGGCCGAGGCCCTCCGCTTCCTCGAACGGAGCGAAGACTGGCTCCTGAAACAGCACACCCTCTGGCGCAGCCGCACCCGCGCCCGAGTCCCTTGGACCGACGGCGCCACCTTCCCCTTTCGCGGCGAGCCGGTCGTCCTCCGCGTCGTTCGTGAACCGGGCCACGTCCGCCTCGCCTTCGCCGACCAGGACCTCACCCTCCCGCAGCAACTCCCCGACTACCACGCCGCCGTCCTCGCCCATCTCCGCCGCCTGGCCGAACGGGAACTCCCGCCCCGCACCCTCGCCCTCGCCGAAAGGCACGGCATCAAGGTGGCCCGGGTCTCCGTCCGCGCCCAAAGGACCCGCTGGGGGTCCTGCTCCTCACGAGGCGTCATCTCCCTCAACTGGCACCTCATCCAGGCCCCGCCCTACGTCGTCGATTACCTCATTGTCCACGAGCTGATGCACCGCCGGGAAATGAACCACTCGAAGCGTTTCTGGGCCCTCGTCGCCGAGGCCTGCCCCACCTGGCGCGAGGCCGAAAAGTGGCTGAAGGCGACCCGACTCGATACCCTGGCGTAGGGCTTAAATGGCCAGTCCGACCTATAATTTTAGGTCAGACTGGCCATTCTGGGCATAAAGGCGATTTAGGTCCGATAGGCGCGGGCGAGGAGGGTGACCGGGTGGACGACCTCGATTTTGCGGCCACGGGCGGCGAGGCCGTTTTGGATCTGGAGGAGGCAACCGGGATTGCCGGTGGCGAGTATGTCCGCACCGGTCGCTTCGATGTGGTCGAGCTTGCGCTGGAGGAGCTTGTCGGCCATCTCGGGCTGGATCAGGTTATAGATGCCCGCGCTGCCGCAGCACCACATCGACTCGGCCAGCGGCTTGACCTCCAGCCCCGGGATGGTGGCGAGCAGCTCCCTCGGTTGCGCCACGATCTTTTGCCCATGGCAGAGGTGGCAGGCGTCGTGGTAGGTCACCCGCGCCTCGGTGGGTTTTTGGGTGGGTGGGCGGAAGCCGATCTCGACCAGCCACTCGCTGATGTCCTTCACTTTCTCCGACCACTGCCGCGCCTTCGCGGCGTAGCGCGGATCGTCCTGGAGCAGGCGGTCGAAATGCTTGAGGTGGGAGCCGCAGCCTGCCGCGTTGGTGACGATGGCGTCGAGGCGGTCGAGGTCGAACCGGTCGAGCAGCCGCCGGGCGAAGTCCTTGGCCAACTCGTACTCGCCATTGTGGGCGTGGAGCGAGCCGCAGCAGCCCTGGCCCGGAGGCGTCACGACCGCGCAGCGGTTGGCGAGGAGGACGTCCGCCGTATCGCGGTTGACGTCGCTATAGATCAAGTCCTGCACGCAGCCGCTGAGCAACCCGACCCGATAGTGCGCTCCCGTGGCATTACCCGGCGGCGTTTCCTCCGGCGCGACCAGTTGCGGGGTAAAGCGCGGGCGGATGGTGGGGGTCTTCGCTTCGAGCGCGCGCCACGATGCGGGAAGAACCCGGAGCAGGCCGGAGCGGCGCACGAGACTTTGCAGGCCGAGGGACTGGTACAGCCAGAGGAGGCGTCCGACGAGACGCAGCCGCCATTGCTCGCGGAAGAGGACATCAAGGAGTAACTGCCGGAAGAGGCGGCGGCCCGGTCTTTCCAGGACGCGACTCCGCTCCGCCTCGGCACGGGCCATTTCGAAGAGCTGGGTGTAATCGACCCCGGCGGGGCAGGCGGTTTCGCAGGCGAGGCAGCCGAGGCAAAAGTACATCTCCTCGGCGAAGGCCTTGCTGGCTTCGAGTTGCCCGTCGGCGATGGCGCGCATGAGGGCGATGCGTCCGCGCGGGCTGTTGCGCTCGAGCTTGGTTTCCATGTAGGTCGGGCAGGTGGGCAGGCACAGGCCGCAGTGCATGCATTGCTGCACCACCGAGTAGTCGAGGTCCTTGAGATAGCTCACCGGCACCAAAATGGCAGTTGTCCTGCGGGGCACAAGCTTCCAGACCGAAATGACGGTTTTTCTACCGAGAGTCCGTCATTTTGATTTATCTGGGATTTCTTCCGGTGACGGCTTCTCAAGCTTACCCGCCGCGATCATTTCTCGTCTCAGTAGTAACATGGCATTTTCGAGTTGAAGTTTCAAAGCCTCCTTCTCGCCTCGTAACTCGTCCACCTGCTTCTTGAGACTCTCTAATTCGTTCATTACGGTTCGATGGGAGCACTTAATGTGCCATAGTGTACCCGTCTAAATGATACACCTCATTATTAAACTGTTTGGCCCTTGCTCCGAGCAAAATTCCTTTCGGCGTGACCTGCGGCGATTTTTCCGACAGCCTCTGGCTCCATGGCTGCACTTATTCCAGGAGCAAAAGCACCGGCTTTCTCCGCGCCGGACCAAACGGACAAAATGGTTTCGCTGGGCGATTTCAGGGGCAAGACGGTGGTGCTTTATTTTTACCCGAAGGACGATACGCCGGGCTGTACGACGGAGGCGTGCTCGTTTCGCGACGAGCATTCGGCGTTGCAGAAGAAGGGAGTGGCGGTGCTGGGGGTGAGCCCCGACAGCGCGAAGTCGCACCAGAAGTTTATCGAGAAATTCACGCTGCCGTTCAGTCTGCTGGCGGATACGGACCATAAGATTGCCGAGGCGTACGGGGTGTGGGTCGAGAAGAGCATGTACGGGAAGAAGTATATGGGGGTGGAGCGGAGTACGTTTGTGATCGGGCCGGACGGGAAGCTGAAGGCGGTCCATCGCAAGGTGAAACCGGCGGAGCATGTGGCGGAGTTGCTGAAGGAGTTGTGAAACGGAGGGTGCGATAGCTGACTTTTGCGGCGGGGCATTTCCTTGTTCAACCCGTACCTGTCCGCCAAGAGGTGAGGTTCAGGGTGAGCCAGGCATTGGAGTTGGATTAGCTACCGGCGGGTGTACCAGCCAACCATCGCCCACCCAGCCTATGATGATCAGAACCCAACCAATAATCATTACAGGAAAAGTAAGACGTGCGTAACGCGGGGACTTTACGATATGACTGAAGGTAAACGGCAAAAGCAGCCAAAGATAATTTATCGGATCAAAGCAACCGCCAAGAACCGTGATTGAAAAACCAACGAATTTGAGTCCTGTGTACGGATGTCCGTCAACGAAGCGATAAGCTCCATACCCTGCAATAGCCAGACTGCAGACGAACAGGAGAACCGAGATGGGAAGAGTAGCCTCTCCGGCATCTACGGTTATTTTCTTATCTTCCTCCGGTGTATGGCTTGGCTTTCCTTCGACTTCCGAGGACTTGCCAGCCAAGGATGTACTCTCCTCCATCGAGATGCCGCATGGTGCCGTTTCCGATTCGTGGACGCCTCGCTCCTTTTTTTCCCGTCTTGCCCTTGCCAGCTCTCTCAACTCTTGTCTCGTCTCATATTCCGACGCTAATCCGTTCCAGATCAACATCGCAAATCCCGCCACTAAAATGATTCCGACGACGATGGCTTCGCAGGTCAGAGCGACTTCTGCGGTGGTCATGTTTATAGATTACCGCCTTCGCCTAGAAATGACGAGAGCGAGAGCGAATGACGTTTCTCCGTGATGAAAAAGGTTGTTGGCAGGGCAAGTAATGGAGTGGCGCGGACAAGCGCGCTCCCAACTATACCTTGGGAACGGGGAAGCTGGATGCCCCCAATCCTGTCGCAGCGAAAGATATGTAGCCTCCATAAAAACCGGCAGGCTTTCGGATCCATATTCGAACCTTATTTTGGAAAAAAATTCCGTCGCTGTATCCACAAAATCAAGCCGAAGGTACCAATGGTGAGAGCGTCCACCACCAGAATGAATGGAAGAGATAGGTTGGAATAGGAAAACTGAACATCAGCAAGAGCAATACCGAGCAAACCCGAGCCGACGAGTATCCAAAATCTGGCTTTCAGTTGTTTTGGAGGAGCGCCGACCATTTTGCCTTGATCGATTAAGGTGCGCATTTCCTTATTCAATCGCTGAAGTAAAAGTATAAAGCCTGCAAGTAAGAAGACCGAAACTATGCCCAGAACACTGTTTAGGCCCGCAATCCAGAAAGCATTGGCCATAGAGAGGCACATCGCGATCACGCAGACGTTGTATTTGCGCTTAGGTGGAACTTGTACTTGTGAAATGATCGACAACAGGTAGCCACCTAAGATCAGAGCCACAAGGAGCAAAGGCACACCGGAAATATTGCTCGATTCGTGGATGAGCGGCTGATACCAAGGGTGCGAAGGTGGCTTTAAGAATGCGAACGATCCGATCAAGGCCTGGAAGTCCGAGTCATTTTCAGGCATCTTGCCTTTTTTTATCGCAAGTAGTTCGTAGATATTTCCGTTACCTGGAGTGCAGGCCATTTCCACGTATAACTTTTCGTCAGTTCCCGGTGGCCCGTCCTGAATGGCGTCTACCATCCGGAAAGGAATTCCGCGGATAATCCGAAAATCGCTATTGGTAATGCTACAGTGTGCGCTTTTTGCGAAGTTTGTGTCGAAACTTCCCCAGTAACCCTTTTCAAAGTCCGATTCATCTTCGATCTGGCAAGGAGTGGGGCAACCGGTGGCGGGCTCTGCTGTAATCGCGAAAAAGCGTCCGTTGTTGTCCTCCGGAATGGCTGTGATAAGGGCTTTCGGGTTCGCGATCTGACGCCAACCGTCTGGGAGATTACAGGTAAACTCATCCGTCCCTAGCTTTGTGCCAGCGTAAGCCATCAATGACATGACGCTCAGCGACAGAAAGCCGGTGATAAGCAAACGGATGCTGGCCATATTGCGGGAAGTAAAGCTCCTCCAAAGCTAGGTTTATGCTCGGCAAGCGGTAAACCTGCAACCTAAATCGCAGGCATGGGGATCGAGGAAGAACGACCAGCGGAAGTTGGCTTCATGCAGACGTGTTTGAAGGCGCGATCAATGCGGGTTGTGGTGTGGGACAGGTTCTTCGTTCTTCGATTTTGCTTCGCTGCGCTGCGCTCAGAATGACGGGTCGGTATTTTGAGGATGGATTGGCTCGCTGCGCTCGGGCCGGTTGCCCGGAGGTGAACGGCTACCTGCTGAAGAAGGCCCCGCCGCTCGGGAGGGACTCGTCCCATCGCGGC
>CAJCII010000032.1 GCA_903970335.1 Bacteroidota bacterium
GACATGCGTCCACTCTGCCAAATCTCGGTTTGAAAGTCGAGATTTATGTATAGTTATTTACAGTCCACTACACTAGGGGTCGCTTGCGCCACCGACAAGCCGGAAGTCCTTTCCTGCGTCTCGGTCTCGTTCACACGATCAAGTTGCGGCAAGCCTTTCTTCTTTCTCGAACGTCTGGCCATAGGGCCGGATCAGAATAGACCGAAATGAACCCAGAATGGAATACTTTGCCTTTGTCCTCCCAACCAATGCGCCTTGGCGACAGCTTCCAGCCATTCCCGGTGCATCGCAAGCTAACTTGGGTCGTGACGCCTCGCCTTCGCAAGGACGTTGGGTTGTTTATGTGATGCGGAAAGGCTTGTTGCGCTCGAAGACCGGCCATGGAATTGTGGAGACAAGGGCGTTTCCAAACTTCTGCGGAGGGCGGTAAGTTTGGGAGCAAGAGATGGAGGCACCGATAGGTGGGTGGAGTTTTAGTTCGGCCTTGCAGGGCTTGCCCCTAGTGGTCGTTACCTGGGGCTGGATGTAGTTCGCCCCGTTGGGGCTGGGAGGCAGGGAAACGCAGCTTCGTGGAGTAGAGAATGCACCCCGGTTCGCTGCGCTCGGGCGGCGCGGACGGAGCCGCGCCCTCCAATAAAAGAGCGTCGCTGGGAGGTAGACGGATACCTCGGTAGAAGGCACCGCCGCTCGGGAGGGACACGTCTCAGCGCGGCGGCTACCAGCAGAGGGTACGGCGAACTCCGGGCTTGCGGGTCTGCGGCGGGGACGTAGTTTGATGGACATGGGTCCGACTTCTCCGACGCCTCCCTCCCAGGATGTTAGCCCGGAGGAAAATGTTTGGTCGACCACCGGACCGGTTTTATACGGGGGTGCTTTCATCGTGGGCGCGGCGTTGATTTTCACGCTGACAATCCATCCTCCGCAGAAGGCGGTGGCAAAAAGCGAGAATGCCCCGGCGATGCCGTCGTTGCCGCTTTCCTATCCCGCCTCGCGGACGGTCGCCGTCACGGATACGATCTTCGGGGTCAAAGTGGCCGATCCGTATCGCTGGCTGGAAGACGGCAAATCGCCCGAGGTGCAGACGTGGCTGGGCGAACAAAACAAGCTGGCCCGGAGTTACCTCGACGCGTTGCCGGGGCGGGAGGCGCTGGCGAAGCGTTTCCACGAGCTGCTCTACATCGATACCATATCCGCGCCGGAGCGGGCGGGAGATCGCTTCTTTTACATGAAGCACAGCTCCAGGGACGAGAAGGCGATCCTGTATTGGTCGCCGGTGGGCCGGCCGGAGGAGGAGCATGTGCTGGTCGATCCGAACCAGTTTGTGGCGACGAACAATGCGGCGTTGGGGGAATCGGCGGTCTCGCTCGACGGGAAGCTGCTGGCTTATACGCTCAAGCCGAACAACGCGGACGAAGCGACGCTCTACGTGAAGGACGTGGCGAGCGGGAAGGACCTACCGGGCGAGGTCATCGACGGGGCGAAGTATGCCAATGTGTCGTGGATGCCGGACGATTCGGGTTTCGTTTACACGTATCTCCCGCCGGCGGACCCGGCGCATCCGGAAGATCGTCCCGGCCTGGCCGTGGTCCGTTATCACAAGCTGGGGACCGATCCGAAGAAAGACCCGATCATTCACAACAAGACCGGAGACGCGACGAAGTTTGTGGGGGCGGACATCTCGCGCGACGGGAAGTGGATTTTTTACGAGCAACAGACCGGGTCGGTCAAAACCGACATCTATTTTCAGCGGTTGACGGGGGCGCCGTCGGCGCGGATGGTCGAGAACTGGGACCCGTTGGTGGTGGGGAAGGGTTTTCTTTATTCGCTGGAGGCGTGGAAGGGGCAAGCGTACGTCCTGACGAACGAGGACGCGGCGCATTATCGGCTGTTCAAATTCGACCTGAACGATCCGCGGCGGTCGAAGTGGCGGGAGATCGTGCCGGAATCGGCGACGAAGGTCTTGCAGGGGGCGAGCGTGGTGGGAGACCGACTGGTGCTGGACGAACTGGAAAATGTGACCAGTCAGATGGAGGTCCGCGATCTGGACGGGAAGCCGATTCGGAAGGTGGAGTTGCCGGACCTCGGCACGGTGGCGGAATTATCGGGCGAGCCGGAGCACGACGAGCTGTACTATGGGTTCGCCAATTTTACGCAGCCGCTGAAAATTTATAAGACGAGCGTGACCGATGGGGCACAGAGCGTTTGGGCGCAGATCAACGTGCCGGTCGATCCCTCTCCCTATGTGGTGGAGCAGAAGTTTTTCGCGTCGAAGGACGGGACGAAGGTGCCGATGTTTATCGTGCACCGGAAGGACATCCTGCTGGACGGCAGCACACCGTTTCTGCTGACCGGTTATGGCGGATTCGACATTAGCGAGACGCCCTATTTTTCGGGGGGCTATTATCCGTGGCTGGAGGGGGGCGGAGGGTACGCGGTGGTGAATCTGCGGGGCGGGGGCGAGTTTGGGGAGCAGTGGCACCGGGACGGGATGTTGCTGAACAAGCAGAATGTCTTCGACGATTGCATTGGGGCGGCGGAGTACCTGGTCACAGCGGGTTACACGAAGCCGGAGCGGTTGGCCTTTCGCGGCGCGTCCAACGGTGGGTTGCTGGCGGGGGCGATGATCAC
>CAJCII010000033.1 GCA_903970335.1 Bacteroidota bacterium
GCGGTCGTTGGCCGGCGGCCGTCAGGCACGAGCCTCCACGCATCATAATTCCTAGACCGACACCGAATACCGACGGCCAACGGCCAACGACCGACGACTGGCCTTACTTTCCTTGCCGGAGATTGTCGATGACACGGCGCATGACGGCGCCGCCGTAGGCGCCGGCGGTGCCGGGCAGGGCGGTCAGGAACGAGCCGTAGATCTGGGCGCGGGTGGGCTGGATGGTGGTGAGGAGGTAGGCGGCGAGTTCGGTGAGCGGGATGAAGAGGACTACGGCGGCCACCCAGCGCAGGGGCCAGCGCGGGCGCGCCAGGCCGAGGGCCATGCAGGAGGCAAGCACCAGGAGCGCGGTGAAGAGGAGGTCGTTGAGGGCGGCGTCGGCCCATCCGGTGAGGATGCCGGCGAGGGCCGCGAGAAGATAGTATGCCGCGTCGGTGGATTGTGTGCGCAGGCATTTCCTCGATGAAGGGCGGATTTTCTCAGACGATCGGACGGTCTTCTTCTTTTTTATCCAACCAACGGTAGACGTAGGCATCGTCGAAGGCTGCCCCCCGGGAGGGGTCCTTCGGGTGGAGGAATGCGCCTTTGGTCACACCCTCCATTGTCTTCTGCAGGTCTTCAAATCTTCGCGAGTTGGGGCTTATCACGATAATGTCGTCCAGTGCGATTCCGAGGTCGAGTCCGTTCATCGCCGTCTGCACCTGGAGATACGCTTCCAGCGGCCCGGGATTGCTGGCCACGGATGAGACAATGATCAGCTTCCACGCGAGTTTTTCCGGATCGTCGTACCATAAGGCGGCGCGCACGGGGATGCCGCGCGCGTCCAGCTTCTGAAGCAACTGTCCCCCCCCGTCGATCATCTGCTTCACCAATATCGTCTTATACATTGCATGACTCCATGATGCGGTTCGCGCACCGCCCGAACCATCTGCTCCGCTTCTATCTTGGTGTGCGACTCATAGCGACTTTCTTCGTTCCAGTCTTTCACGAGCGCCCAGTTGGCGGCAAAAACCGGGTCGTCTTCGCCCATCTGTTTGGCGTCGAGGCCGGCGAGGCTGGCAAGGCTCTCGAGATCATGGACGAAAATCTTTCGAGCCAGCGTCTTATCGTAGAAATCCTCCAACTTGGTCAGCTTCGCGATGCAGGCCTTGAGGCCGCATTCCACCGCATACCCGACCACGTAGTAAGCTGCCCCAAAGCGGCTGCTGGCCAGAAGGGTCTCCGCATCGACCAACCGTTCCTCCGACAGATTTTGCAGGTCGGTGCGATTCATTCACAGGTTAGGATACATCTCTCCTGTCTCGATGCCGCTCAATATTTATAGAATCCCCTCCCGCTTTTCCGGCCCAGCCAGCCGGCGTCGACCATTTTGATGAGCAGGGGGCAGGGGCGGTATTTGGGGTCGCCGAGGCCGTCTTCGAGGACGCGCATGATGTCGAGGCAGACGTCGAGGCCGATGAAGTCGGCGAGGGTGAGCGGGCCCATGGGGTGGGCCATGCCCAGCTTGAAGACTTCGTCGACGGCCTCGGGCGTGGCCACGCCTTCCATCACCGCGAACATGGCCTCGTTGAGCAGGGGCATGAGCACCCGGTTGGAGACGAAGCCGGGGGCGTCATTGACCTCGACGGGAGTTTTTTCGAGCTGGAGGGCCAGGTCGCGGACCGTGGCGAACGTTTCCGGCGAGGTAGCCAGGCCGCGGATGACTTCGACCAGCTTCATCACCGGCACGGGGTTGAAGAAGTGCATGCCGATGACTTTTTCGGGGCGCTGGGTGAGGGCGGCGAGTTTGGTGATGGAGATGGAGGAGGTGTTGGAAGCGAGGATGACTGCGGGGCGGGTGAGGCGGTCGAGGTCGCGGAAGATTTCGGTTTTGATGGCGAACTTTTCGGTGGCGGCCTCGACGATGAAGTCGCAGTCGGCGAGGCGGGCGCGGTCGGTGACCGGGTCGATCTTTTTTAAGAAGGAGGATTTTTCTTCGGCGGTGATTTTGTTCTTGGCGAGTTCGCGGTCGAGGTTTTTGGCGATGGTAGCCAGGCCGCGCTCGAGGAAGCGCGGCTCCACATCGCAGAGGATGACGGAAAAACCGCTGCGGGCGAAGACGTGGGCGATGCCGTTGCCCATGGTACCTGCGCCGATGACGCCTACTGTTTGAATTTCCATTGGACAGTCCGAGACACTTTCCATTGACTTCAACAAAACGTACGAGTCTAACACCTGCTGCCGCTAAGTCGACATCGCGTGGTGTCCTATTTAGGGCGACAGAGCCACATAGGTAGGGCCGGCAGCCTCGCCGCGCCCGGCAGCGGCGGGCGGGACGCCCGCCGGACAGCCGCCGGGACGGCGGCGCTACAATCGGGCCCGGGAAATTAGGACGCTACCCGACATCGAGGCTATTGCTCTTCATCGATCTGGCAGGATCCGAGCCAGTCGGTTTGGCGCCTGGTTTATCGGCAGTAACCTTGAAAGACCCTGCGAATGGCTGCAAGATGAAGATTGAGCGGGCGGTTCAATGGCCATGTCACAGATTCGCTGTGGACCGAAGGATAAGGACGGGAGATGAAAAGGTCCGCTCGGTAAGATGTCGTGTCGGGGCTGTTTGCGCTATGCGCAGCCAGCTTTGGCTGGTTGGTCGGGGCGTGGTTAACGACGCCCGAGGCAGCGTTCATGGATAGGGGGTTCGTCGACTCCAGTCCTGAGGGTTTCGATCGGCGTCGGCTTGCGGCAGACGCGGCAGAGCGGGACGATTTGCACGCGATAGTTTTTCTCGGATTCAGCCTCAGGCTTCCCCGTAAGTCCCACAATCTTTTTGACTCGCCAAACGGGAACCTGCTCAAAATAAATCTCTGCCTTTTGCACCCGGGTTACCCCCTGAATAACCCAAACCCTAACAGGGCCGGAGCGATACGGGCTGTTTTTTTTAGAGGCCCAAACCTCGAACCTTTAATGGAGCCAGACCCCTGCTTTACCGCCCGTCTATTGCACCGCCCGTCACGAAAGTAGGACGGTGAAATGCGGGACGACGCGGCGCTTTGCGGATCGTTATTTTCTTTGCAGGCCTCGTTACGACATGCTACGATTGGCGCACGTTCGTTTAACGGTACGACATCTCGCTACGAGGATTTTCGATGGTCCTGCGGACGCGCAAAGCTCCTATGAACTTCACCACCATGGCCCAGCTCGACGTTCCCCAGGGTCGAAATGGAAAGCACAAGCAGGTGGTGACCAAGATTCTCTCAGACCTCGACCAACTGCCCGTGGGCAGCGCGCTCAAGGTGCCGCTGGCGGAATTGGCGGCGAGCAAAGAGAGGGTGCGGTCGGCCCTGAATCGCGCCACCCACAAAGGCGCCCGCCATGTCTCCACGGCCAGCGATGCCACGTTCTTATACGTGTGGAATGAGGCCGAGTAGCAGGTTGCGACTGTAATTCCAGCCCCGCGAGTCTGTCTCCGGCGCCCGATTAAGGTACCGCAGCTCCCTGGCCTCTGCGATGGCCCTTCACGGCGGTGTAAAATACTGGTCAGCCTTAATACCTGACCCCACAGTTTCGAAAGGATTCCCCCATGGCAATTGCTGAAGCTCCGGTCCGGCCGCGCGCTGCGCTGCATCAGGGACCGTTTACCAACGAGACATTTTTTGATTTCAGCCGCGAGGAGAATGCGCGGAAGATGCGGGCTGCGATTGAGCGGGTGCGCGGGCAGTTGGGGCGCGAGTATGACCTGATTATCGGCGGCAAGCGGGTCAAGACGACCGACAAGATCAAGTCGCTGAACCCGGCGCGGCCGGCGGAGATTGTCGGCGTGCATCAGAAGGCGGGCCGCGAACACGTGGAGCCGGCCATGGCGGCGGCGCTGGCGGCGTTTGAATCGTGGAGTCACACATCCGTCGAAGATCGCGCCGGGCTTTTGTTTCGCGTGGGCGACCTGCTGCGGGCGCGCAAAATGGAGTACATGGCCTGGCTGGTGTTTGAGGTGAGCAAGAACTGGGGCGAGGCCGACGCCGATATTTCCGAGACCATCGACTTTTGCGAGTTTTATGGACGCGAGGCGCTGCGCTTCGCCCAGGCCAAGACGCCGCTCCAGATGCCCGGGGAGCACGATTCGCTGATGTACATTCCGCTGGGGGTGGGGGCGGTGATTCCGCCGTGGAATTTTGCCTGCGCCATTATGGCGGGGATGACGCTGGCGTCGATTGTCAGCGGTAACACGGTCATTCTGAAGCCTTCGAGCGATTCGCCGACCATCGCGGCGAAGTTCATGGAGTTGCTGGAAGAGGCTGGAATGCCGGAGGGCGTGGTGAATTTCTGTCCGGGCGCGGGGGCGAGTTTTGGCGATGCGGTGGTGGCGCATCCCAAGACGCGCTACGTGGCTTTCACCGGGTCGCGCGAAGTGGGGCTGCACATTAATAAAGTGGCGGCCACGCAGGCTCCGGGGCAGGTGTGGATCAAGCGCACGGTGCTGGAGATGGGCGGGAAAGACGCGATCATCGTGGATGCCGACGCCGATATCGATGCGG
>CAJCII010000034.1 GCA_903970335.1 Bacteroidota bacterium
CGGCAGCTTCTCACCCGACCGTTGCCAGTCGCGCAAGTGCCGGTAGGCTACTGCGGACGAAACCGCAGGTTTATCTCTATGTCAGGTTCCTCCTTTCATAGTTAAACAATCATCACAACCCCTTCAGGTCGCGCCATAACATCTCCCTCTGGACTGCATAGCAAATCATTACTTTTTCTTGCCAAATCTTACAGAAAATCCCTTGCCTCATAAGTAGGAAGTCGCTATAATATAGAAACTTAGGAAAGGAGACGGCGGGATAGCTTCCATCTATGACCGCCGTCGGTCGTTCCCTCAGTCGGTAGACGCGTGCCTTCCTGCCTGAGACGCCCTGCAAGGGCGGCAGGAATCTAGCCCAGGGTTGCGAGCACCGCGAGCCTACCCTGGGTAATCCCCACCAACGAACCCAACCCCAACGGGGTTGTAGCGGTATTACCACCCATCCTCAAAATAAAAATCCGCCATCCCTCCCCAGCCGCAGTAGCAAGCCGCACCCCGAGCGAAGTCCAAGGGGCTTCTCGCGGGATCGGTTCGGCATTCCTTTTGCTTTCCCGACGCTCTGCCTCATCGACGGTTCTACAGATCGGAATGTTCTTTCATCTGCTCCATCATCGTGATTCCCGCTGGCCCCAGCCAGATGATCGAAAGGCTCGAGAAAAGAAACGCCAGCGCAATTACTCCAAAGAAAACTCCCGCCAGCCACTTGAACACCGTGTCGTTTGCGGAGGTCGCTCTCGTCCAAACCAAACGAAGCACAAAAAATATGAAACTCGCTATGAGCGTCGAAAATACACTTATGGCCAACAGAATGGGCCCCATATAGGAATCCGTAAAAGTTCCACCATCGACCGGTGTCAGGAGCTTGCTTTCATATGGCCAATTGATGACCGCGATAAATCCAAAACTCATGAACGCAAGAAGAAAGGGCATGCCTTCCCATAAAACATAACCCTTCCAGCCTTTCATATGCTCACCCACTATGCGCCGCGAACCACGCCGCCCCTTGCAGCGCCGTCTTCGCGTTCAGGATCACATAAATTGGAATCGTCTCCAGCAGCGGACTCAGCCGCCCCTTGTGGAAAAACGCCTTCAAAAAAATCTCGCTCTGCATCTTCGGCAACATCTTCGGCGCGATCCCGCCCCCGATATACACCCCGCCCAGCGCCAGCATCTTCAGCGCAAGGTTCCCTGCCTCCGCCCCGTAATTCCGTGTAAAGCAGTCCAGCGCCTCCACGCAAACCGGATCCGTCCCCGCCAGCCCCGCGTGCGTCACCACCGCCCCCAGGTCCCCCTCGTGCAGTTGCGCCGTCAACCACTCCGGCTCCGGCACGCCCGAACGCTCCCGGAAAAAGCGGTACAGGTTGCTCATCCCCATCCCCGACAGCACCCGCTCCCAGCTCACATGCCCCCGCTCCTTCCGTAGAAAAACCAGCAACTCGTCGCCGATCGCATCGTTCGGCGCAAAACTCGCATGTCCCCCCTCGCTCGCAAACGGCCGGTGCGCCACCCCGTCCCACAGCATCCCCGCCTCGCCCAGCCCCGTCCCCGCCGCGATCATCGCCCGGTTCCCCACCTGCCGCGCGTTCCCCTTCGGATTCAGCGACAGCAACTCGTGCGACTCCAGCGTATTGATCCCGTAGGCATTCGCCTCCAGGTCGTTCAGCAGGCTCACCGTCTGAAAATTCAGCGATTTCTGCAGCGCCGCCGCATCCACTGTCCACGGCAGATTCGTCACCTGCACCACCCCGCCCTTCACCGGCCCCGCCACGCCGAAGCACGCACTCTTCACCCCCGAGGGCCCGTCCGCCAGGAATTCGCGCACGATTTCCTCCAGGCTCGCCCGCTCTTTGCTCGGATACGACATGCTCTTCTGCGCCACCAGCTTGTCGTGGCGATACTCATAAAGGGCCAGGTTCGTTTTCGTGCCACCAATATCGCCTGCGAGGAACATGTCGGCATCTTGGTCGTAAACCGACCGAATGTGGAGCCGAAATAGTATGAATCTCGCCTATCGGCGTTCTTCTTGAATAATTGCTTGCATGACCAATTCCGCGGTTGACGGGGCATGATTTAAGCTGCAGTTTAACTATATGAAGTTGCTGTTTGGCCTCGTTGCTGTCTTCCTTTTCTCCGCTGGCCTTGCTTCCGCGCAAGACCTTAATGGGCTGGCCGTTACCTCCCTCAGTTCCAGCGGTGCTGCGGATCTCACCGGTTTCCACGCCACCGAAGGCCCCGGCATCAGCCCCGCCCAGGCCAAGTCCTTCCCCAACCCCAAGGTCGTCCTCAAGCCCCAGCTCGGCGGCATCTTTGTCGATGGTGCCAAGTACGGCACCCAAATGATCAACCCTTTTGCCCCCGGCGAGTATGGCATGGGCGAGAAATACCTCTCGGCCCCCTCCAGCCGGGCCGACCTCCAGCACGAAAGCAGCCGCGCCGCGCACCACGACGCCGGTGGCCTCAAGCTCTTCAGCTTCGAGTTTTGACCCGCATTTTTCCGCGTCTTCGGTAAAAATTTTCTTGCGCCTCTCTCCGCTTCGGGCATGATTGCAGGCTCGCTAAATTAAAGGAGTATCTCATGTTTGCCGTTATTCGTTCGGGTGGAAAGCAATACAAAGTAACCGAGGGGGACACCCTCGATATCGAACTGGTCGATTTTCCCGCCGAAGGCGAGAAGACGATCACCCTCACCGACGTGCTCCTCGTCGGCGATGGCGACAAATTTTCCGTCGGTAACCCGCTCCTCGGCGGCGCTTCCGTCGGTCTCGAACTGGTCGACGAAATCAAGGCCCGCAAAGTCGTGGCCTACAAGTATCGTCGCCGCGAAGGTTATCACCGCACCGTCGGCCATCGGCAGAAGCTGAGCCGCGTGAAGGTCGGAAAAATCACCGTCTAATTGGAGAACGATCATGGCGCATAAAAAAGGTCAAGGCAGTGTACGCAACGGACGCGATAGCGTCAGCAAGCGGCTCGGAGTCAAAAAATTCGGCAGCGAAGCCGTCGTTGCCGGTAACATCCTCGTCCGTCAACGTGGCACCCGCTTCCGCGCTGGCACCAACGTCGGCATCGGTCGCGACCACACCCTCTTCGCCCTCACCGATGGTG
>CAJCII010000035.1 GCA_903970335.1 Bacteroidota bacterium
CGGCAGCTTCTCACCCGACCGTTGCCAGTCGCGCAAGTGCCGGTAGGCTACTGCGGACGAAACCGCAGGTTTATCTCTATGTCAGGTTCCTCCTTTCATAGTTAAACAATCATCACAACCCCTTCAGGTCGCGCCATAACAATCTCCCCTCGGAATGCATAGCAAGAGCTTGCCTTTCGTTACAAAAATTTACTTGAATGCGCTTGCTAATCCCGCACTAAGATGTTACAGTTTAGAAACTTAGGAAAGGAGATGGCTGAAGGTCATCCATCGACAAGCTCAGGATGACGGAATGCTAAAGTCTAAATCTAATTGAGAAGTGGTATAAGCCCAGGGTAAGTTGCGGGGGAGGAAGCGAAGCTTCGCGGACAGTCCTGCGGACGGCAGGAGCGTTCCCAAGCGCAACGTGGGAACGTGGCTGCAAAAGGCAGGCGGAACTGATCTCTCGATAAGCTCGAGATGACGGTTTGGTTTTTGTGGATCGGATGGCTCGCTGCGCTCGGGGACCGTCGCACGGAGTGCGACGGCTACCTTCGGAGCCTTTTCGCAAGACAGTGAAGGTCAAAGGGAACTGCTCCGGGTAACGTCGTTTTGGTGGCAAATGCGACCAGAATTGCGACTGGTTTGGGCTGCTCTGGCAGAAGCCGGCTACGGTGCTTTTGCGGTGAGCGAATCCAATGTCGCGGAGGTTCGCGCCTACATTGCCAATCAGGCGGAACATCACCGCAAGAGGTCCTTCCAGGAAGAAGACAGGTCTTTTCTGGACCGGCACGGGATCGATTATGATGAACGCTATGTTTGGGATTAGGTCTTTTCTGTGCGCGCCCTTTAGGCCGCCCTTTCAGGGCTCGACGATCTTCTCGTTCAGTAACCCAGGGCGTTGCCCTGGGCTACCTTGGATCGCCCCGTTGGGGCTGAGATGCTTTACCAGGGAGGCAGGGGAATGGGTCCCTCCCCAAGCGGAGCCTTCCCCAAGCGCGGGGGCCGCTCACGGTTTGTCGAGGATGGCGCGGAGGGTCTTGAGGAGGGTTTTGGCGGTGTAGGGTTTGGCGAGGAAATGTTCGATGCCGGCCCCGGACGCCCGGGCGACGCCACCATTGGCATCGCGTCCGCTGGCGGCGATGATTTTGAGGGTGGGATCGATGCGCAGGAGGGCGTAGATGGTGGCGGAGCCGTCCATGACGGGCATCATCATGTCGGTGAGGACGACGGCAATTTCATCGCGGTGCTGGGCATACATGGCGACGGCGTCCGCCCCGTCGGCGGCGGTGAGGACGCGGTAACCGAAGGCCTGCAAGGTCTGGCTGGTGATGGTGAGGATGGAGGGTTCGTCATCGACGATCAAAACCGTTTCGCCATTTCCGCGCGGCAAGGCGGCTTCCTCCTCGTGCTGCCCGACGGCAGCGGAGGAGATTTCCACGGCGGGGAGGTAGACTTTGAAGGTGGTGCCCTGCCCGGGCTCGCTGTAAACATTGACGATGCCCTGGTGGCTTTTGACGATGGCCATGACGGTGGAGAGGCCGAGGCCGGTGCCTTTATTGAGTTCCTTGGTGGTGAAGAAGGGCTCAAAGATTTTGTGGACGATTTCCGGCGGGATGCCGGTACCGGAATCGGCGACCGTGATTGCGACGTAGCGCCCGGGTCTGGCCTGGAGATTCATGGCGGAGTATTGTTCGTCGAGCACGCAGTTTTCCATGGAGACGGTCAAGTTGCCGCCGTTGGGCATGGCGTCGCGGGCGTTGACGCAGAGGTTGAGGAGGATCTGGTGGACCTGGGTAGGGTCGCCGAGAATGGTCCAGGTATCGCCGGGGACGGAGAAGTGCAGGCGGATGTCCTTGGGGAAGGTGTCCTTGACGATGCTTCCGAGGTCTTTGAGCAGATGGTTGGGCTGGATTTCGACGCGTTGACCTTCCAGGCCGCGGGCGAAGGAGAGGACCTGACGGACGATATCGGCGCCGCGTTTGGCGCTGATCTCGATGGTATCGAGGATTTTGTTCAGTTGCGGCCCATCGACCAGGGTCTTGAGGATTTCGATGGACATCAGGATGGGGGCAAGGATGTTGTTGAGATCGTGGGCGATGCCGCCGGCGAGGGTGCCGATGCTTTCCATGCGCTGGGCGCGCATGAACTGGGCCTCAAGTTTTTTTCTTTCGGTGACATCGGTATTGATGACGAGGATGGACTTGGGGTGCCCCCGATCGTCGCGGATGAGAGTGCGGCTGGATTGGACGACGATTTCGCGGCGGTCCTTGGTGAGCTGGGCGATTTCGCCGGACCAATCGCCGTGCTCGAAGGTGAGGCGGTTGATTTCCACGAATTTCTGGTAGTCGGCATAGAAGAATTCGGAGACATCGCGCCCGATGACCTGCTCCCGGGACCAGCCGTAAATGCGTTCGGCACCTTTGTTCCAGAAGAGGACCTTTTTTTCGAGGTCGAGTTCGACGATGGCGTCCTGGGCCTTGTCGAGGAGAGCGGCCTGTTCGGCGATTTGATTCTCGGCTTTTTTGCGTTCGGCGATGTCGCGCACGATGCCGACGATATAACCGCGATCAAGGTCGATATACTGGACGTTGATTTCGACGGGGAAGGTGGTGCCATTTTTGCGACGGAGCAGGCGCTCGACGATTCTCGAGCCCTCCATTTTCGTTTTGGCCATTTGCTCGGAGATCGAAAAGGGAGATTCGTTCTGGGCGATGACATCGGCGATGGTGAGGCGGAGCATTTCGTCGCGGGTATAGCCGAGTCTTCGACAGGAGGTTTCGTTGACATCGAGAAAGCGACCGGTCCGAGCTTCGATGACTTCGATGCCATCGTTGGAGCGGTCGATCAAGGTGCGGAACAATTTGAGGGATTCCTCGGCGATTTTCGCTTCGGTGATATCGCGTTCAATGGCGGCGAAGTGGGTGCATTGGCCCGCGGCGTCGAAAATGGGAACGATGTCGATATCGAGCCAGTAGGCGGTACCGTTTTTGGCGTAATTAACGATCTGACGCCGGACCGGTTGTCGCCGGGCCAGAGCGTCGCGAATTTCCCGGAGGACCTTCGGGTCGGTTTTTTCGCCCTGGAGAAAGCGGGGGCTGCGCCCGATGGCCTCGGTGCGCAGATAGCCGGTGACGCGTTCGAAGGCTTCATTAACGAAGACGATTTTCGGTCCGGGTTCGTCAAGGGGACCGGCCTCGGTGATGAGGACGATGTCGTTGAGGTTGGAGATGGAGGTGTTGAGGAGCTTGAGTTGTTGCTCGGCCCGTTTGCGTTCGGAGATGTCGCGGGCGACTTTGGAGACGCCGGTAATCCGGCCAGCGGAATTCTTGATGGGGGAGGCGGTGACGGAAATGTCGATGAGGCGACCGTCCTTGGTGCGGCGGAGGGTCTCGAAGTGTTCGACGCTTTCGCCGTTTTTGATTTTGCCGAGGATCATGTCTTCCTCCTCGTGGCGATCTTCCGGGATGAGGCGGAGGATGGAGGTGCCGACCATTTCTTCGGGGGTGTAGCCGAAGATTTTTTGCGCGCCTTTGTTCCAACTGGTGACAATGCTGTCGAGGTTCTTGCCGATGATGGCGTCGTCGGAAAACTCGACGATGGCGGAGAGGCGGCGGGTGGCCTGTTCGGACTGCTTTCTTTCGGTGATATCGGAGAGGACGGCGACGACCATGACGACGACGCCATCGACCTGGGAATTTTCGTAGCGGACGTCGTAGTAGCGTTGGCCGTGCGGCCCGGGGCTGCATAATTCGTAGGCGACATGTTCGCCGGCGAAGGCGCGATCCAGGTTAGGGCCGACCTGTCCGTCATAAACGGTCGAGAGGACCTTGGAAAGGGGCTGGCCGAGAATTTCGGACAAGGGGAGGCCGAGAATGCGGGCATAGGCCTTGTTGGCGTAGACGTAGCGGCGGTTGCGGTCGATGAGGACGAGGCCAACATGGGCGTTTTCGGTGGCGATGCGGAGGCGTTCCTCACTCTCGAACAGTTTGCGGGTGTGGCGTTGTAACTCGAGGTGGGTAAGGACTTGCCGGGCCAAGACGCGGAGGGCCTGTTGCTGCACGTCCGTGAGGGTGCGGGGGACACGGTCCATGACGCAGAGGGAGCCGAGGGCGAGGCCTTCCGCAGTGACGATGGGCGCGCCAGCATAGAAGCGGACGCCGGTCTCGCCAACGACGAGCGGGTTATCGGCGAAGCGTTCGTCCTGGGTGGCATCGGGGACGATGAAGAGATTGCGATGCCGGATGGCGTGATGGCAGAAGGAGATTTCGCGCGGGGTCTCGGTCGCGTCCATTCCGACCTTCGATTTGAACCACTGGCGATGCTCATCGACGAGGGAGACGAGGGCGATGGGGACGGCGCAGATTTGTGCGGTGAGGGCGGTGAGGTCGTCGAGGGTCTGGTCGGGGAGGGTATCGAGGATGGCGTAGTTGCGGAGCGCCTCGAGGCGCTGGGATTCGTCAGGGGTGGGGA
>CAJCII010000036.1 GCA_903970335.1 Bacteroidota bacterium
GCACCGGCTCGATCCACCACGCCTGCAACCCGCCATGCACCACCAGCCCCGCCAGGAAAAAGCCGACCAGCATCGGCGACTTCATGGCGATGTCGTCTTGGTGCGCCGTCGTCGCCATCGTGAAGGCGAGGAAGAACAGGAACCCGCCGATGAAGAGCGCCGGTTCGTGCGCCACCAGCACCGTCCAGCCCAGAAACGCCAGGTGCACACCCGTGATCCAGAACGGCACCGGCTCCTGTCGCTCCGACTCCTCTTGCGGCAGGTTCTGCGCGTTGTCCGTCATACGGGCGAACTCCTTCCGGAAAATCAGGAAGTAAACCAGATTGCCAATGACGATCCCCGCAATGGCCCGCACCCCGACCTTCTCGAACATATAGGCCGTGCTCCAGCCCCATTTCGCCGCGACCATCAGCACGGGCGGTGCGGCAAAGTTGGTCAGCGCCCCGCCGACGGAGACGTTGACGAAGAGGAGTCCCAGGGTCGCGTACATGAAGCGCTTGCTCGGCCCGAGCCGGTAGAACTCGCGTCCCAAAAGCACCGCGCAGAGGGTCATCGCCGCTGGCTCCGTGATGAACGATCCCAGCAACGGCCCGACCGTGAGCAGCGCGCCCCACCACCGTGCCGGAGATTGCCCGGCAAGTAAACCGAGCATCCGCATCGCGAATTGCACCACCGGGCGGCTCGCCGCGATCGCCATGATGACGACCACGAAAAGCGGCTCGGTGTAGGTGACGGTGTGATCGAGGTAGTAGCGCGCCACGTCGGGCCCCTTGACCACGACCAGCGCCAGCGCCAGCGGAATGACCCAGAGACCGAAGACCGCTTCGACTTCACCCAAAAAATGGAGGACGGCGGCGGGAATGCTTTGCCGGAAACGGCGCGGGACTTTTTGCTTGAGGTCGGGGCCGTGGAGCTCTTCCAAGCGCGCCTCGAAATCGTGCTGCAGGCGATGAGACAGGTGGAGGATTCTCGGCGCGAGAAAGGTGTGGACGATGGCGAGGAGAAAGATGATCGTCGCGATGAGATTGAATGGCTCGACTTGAATCCGATGCGCCAACACCGCACCCAAGTCGGAAACATCGCGGTCCTGGTAGGATTCGAGCGTCGGGGGAAACGGCACGCTGGCATTTGCCGACAGCCCGACCGCCAGCGCCGGGAGAGGAAAAAATCCACTCCCCACCAGCGCCAGCAAAAGAATCGCAATGAATCGGCTCACAAACACCCCGGCGTCATGGCCCGATTGAGAGCAAAGATCAAGCCTGTTCGGGGCCTATCGGCTAACGCCAGTTGCCGGAATGGTAGAAAAAATCCCCTCGCAGGCGAGGAGATTGTCCTTGATGAATTGCGCCAGGGCCGGACTCGGATGTTCGTGCTCCTCATGCATGATGAGCGCATCGCGGAATCGGCCCAGGCTCAGGTAGTCCTGCACCAGCGGCGGAATCGCGATGCCCAAGTCGCTCAGCGGTTTTTCCCCGCGATAAAACGCGGCGACTTCCTCCTTGGAAAGCTTGCCGTTCTCCAGCGCGTCGGTGGCCGACTTTTTGATCGCCGCCAAATCGGGACACGGCCCCGCCGCCAGTCGCGCCAACGCCGCCCGTTGCTCGTCGGTGATCAGCTCGATCCGCCCGACCATGACGCGGGTGATCTCGGTCGGCGCACCGGTGATCGTTAACGGCAAAACCTTGTCCACCCACGTGCGCGGAACGATATAGAAAAAGCGGAGGCCGGGACTCTTGAAGTAGGACAATTCCCACGTGCGCAACATCGCTGAGGCCTCGTCGGGGAATAGACCTTCTTTCATCAATGCCGCCTGCATGGAGGCTTTGAGTTTGGGGAGACTATCGGCGCTGAAATCGGAGTCGGAAAACGCCGCCGAGAAATTCGGGAAACAGTTGAAACCGCTAATTGAAGCGTCAACATTGAGCTTAACGCCCGATTGCCCCCCTGGCTGGAGCCACGTACTCGTGAGTTGGCGTTGAGCGCAGCTCCCATCCGGGCGAATCTCGACGATCCAAGCCGAATCGATTGCGCAGATTCCACTGCTCGAAAGAGCTCCCATTTCCATGGATCCCCTGATCTTGCTTCCGTCGTTCGCGACAAAAATCGGCGAATCGAGATGTCCCACCCCGCGATAAAAGAGAAAGCGCTCGGCTTGCGTTTTCTCGCTGGACGGGCCGCCGGGTACCTTTACTTCCAGTACCGGTGCGCTGACTTCGCGCGGAGTGGTCCAGACCTTATCGTCGGTCTCAACCGGTTTTCCGGAAGAACCCAGTTTGACACCTTTCCACGTCAGCCGCGTCGTCAGTGCGCTCAATGCAATATCTTGGAAAGGGAACCGGCCTGTCAGTCCCTCCATCTCCGCATAGGGATAAAACTGGCTGAGCACGCCGCCGTGAAAATCGACATGGACATCGAGAGGAGGCGCCCATTGGGTCAATTCGCCCCTGGGCGGGTAAAAGTAGAGAACCGGCGTTTCGAGCCGCATCGTGACGTCGGCATCACCGGGCTTCCAACCTTTGGTGGGATATAAATCCCCGCCAAAAACATCCTTACTCGGAGAAGTACTTCTCGTCGGCCTGACGCCGCCAATATCACAGACAAAATCGGGTACCGGTTCGTCGTCCACGTTGATGCCGCCGATGGCTTGGCCTTGCTCATCCTGCAAACTGGTAAACGTGCCCCATTCGTGGACGATGACGGGAGCAGTAAGCTTATATTCGACCAAACCGAGTACGCCGAAGCCAAATCCCATGAGCCAAAGGAATCCCCTGAGGTCAAGGTGAGACATAGCAAAATGCTAGGGCGTCCCTCATCTTCGTCAAGATGTCACCAATTAGTGCCAAATCCTAACCGTGAAAGACCATAGCCATTTTATCCGGTTTTAGTTAAGCTACCCGGCTCACCCTATTTCATCCATGAGCACACCTCCTCCCCGCGCCGTCCTTTTTTCCGGACAGGGCGCACAAAAAGTCGGCATGGGCGCCGATTTGTTCGAGCAGAGCCCCTCCGCCCACGCCCTCTACGAATTGGCCGATACGCGCCTGAACTGGCCGCTGGGCGATTACAGCTTTCGCGGGCCGGAAACGATCCTGACCGAGACGCGGGTCTGCCAACCGGCCCTCTACGCGCACGGGCTGGCCCTTCTCGCCGCGTTCGAGGACCACACCGGTCGCCCGCTCCGCTTCGAGGCCGCAGCGGGGCTTTCCCTCGGCGAGTATACGGCCCACGCGGCGGCGGGCAGCTTTACCTTCCAGACCGGACTCGCCCTGGTGGCGGAACGGGGTCGCCTGATGCAGGAGGCGTGCAACGCCACAGTCGGCACGATGATCACCCTGCTGGGTGCGACCCCGGAGCAGGCCCGCGAGATCGCCGCCCAGTGCGATGTCGATGTGGCCAACCTGAATTGCCCCGGCCAGATCGTCCTCTCCGGCGGCAAAACGGAGATGGCTGGCGTCGCCGCTGCGGCCAAGGAAAAGGGCATCCGCAAGGTCATTCCGCTCAATGTCGCCGGGGCCTATCATTCGCGCCTGATGGCCGGTGCCGCGACGGACCTTGCCCCCCATCTGCGCACGGCGGAAATCGGTGCGCCCCGCGTTCCGGTGGTGGCCAACTTCACTGCCGCCGTCCCGCAGACGCCGGACGAAATCCGCTCGACGCTGGCAGAGCAGGTCTGCGGCTCAGTCCGCTGGGAGGAGTCGATCCGATATTTGCTTGCGCAGGGATTCGCCGACTTCGTCGAGTGCGGGCCGGGCGGAGTCATCGCCGGGTTGCTGCGCCGGATCGACCCCGCCGTCCGCTGTTTGTCATTGGAATCTTACGCCGACATCGTTAAACACGCCGATGCCCTCATCTAAGTTTTTATCCGATAAAGTCGCCCTTGTCACCGGAGCCAGCCGGGGCCTGGGCAAGGCCATCTCGCTCGCCCTGGCTGCGGAAGGCGCGTCCGTCGCCGCCGTGGCCCGCAGCGAAGCAGCGCTTGATGAAACTCTCGCCACCATCCGGGCCGCCGGAGGCGTCGCCGAACCCTTTGCGCTCGATGTGGCCGACGGAACCGCCGTCGATGCCGTGGTGGAAAAAATCGTCGCCCGCTTCGGGCATATCGATGTCCTGGTGAACAATGCCGGCGTCACCCGCGACGGCCTCCTCATGCGCATGACCACCGAAGCCTGGGATACGGTCATCGACACGAATCTCAAAGGCGCGTTCAACCTCACCAAGCCGGTGGGTCGCCTCATGGTCAAGCAGCGGGCCGGGCGCATCGTCAATATCTCGTCGGTCATCGGCTTGATGGGCAATGCCGGGCAGGCGAATTACGCGGCTTCCAAGGCGGGGTTGATCGGCTTCACCAAGTCGGTCGCGCGGGAGTTCGCCTCGCGGGGCATCACCTGCAACGTGGTCTGTCCCGGATTTATCGAAACGGACATGACCCGGGACTTGAGCGACGACCTGAAGAAAAGCCTGCTGGAGCGGATCCCCCTGCACCGACTGGGCCAGCCGGAGGATGTGGCGGGAGTAGTGGCCTTTCTCTGCTCTCCGGCGGCAAACTATATTACGGGACAGATATTGACAGTGGACGGAGGTATGGTCATGTAGGAGGCGAACGAGAGACCATTAAGGCAAAGTGTCAAGCCCAAGAAAAATGAATGCGCAGGCTTGACGCAAAGAAAAAGTTTGCCAAAGAAGAGATGCGCCCGTAACAACGGCACGAACACCTAAAGGAGCTAGAATTTTTTATGGCGGAAAAGTCGATCGAAGAAAAAGTCAAAGACATCATTGTGGAACAACTCGGCGTCAACCCGGAACAGGTGACGCTTCAGGCCAAGTTTATCGAGGACCTGGGAGCGGATTCGCTCGACACCGTCGAACTGGTGATGGCCTTTGAAGAGGAATTCAACGTGGAAGTCCCCGATGAAGAGGCGGAGAAGCTCCAGACCGTTGGAGATGTCGTCAAGTACATCGAGGACAAGGGCACGAAATAAAACGGCCCCGCCCGAGTTTGCCGAAACAAGGCACCCCGATTGCGGGTGCCTTTTTCGTTCTCATGGGCGCTCTTCTGGATTAGAATACCTCCTATGAGCGAACGGCGCATTGTTATCACCGGCATGGGTGCGGTCACCCCGTTGGGGCTGGATGTCCCCACGACCTGGGGCAATCTCCTTGCGGGGAAGAGCGGGGTCAGCCCGATTACGACGTGGGACGCGTCGAAATACGACTGCCGTTTTGCCGCCCAAGTGGTGGGATTCGAGCCGCGCCGCCATTTTTACAACGAGAAGGACGCCCGTCGCGCCGATCGCTACTCGCAACTGGCGATGGCCTCGGCCAAGGAAGCCGTGGCGCAGGCGGGTCTCGACCCGGACAAGCTGGACCTCGACCGCGTTGGCGTCATGGTCGGATCGGGCATCGGTGGACTGAAGTCGCTCTCCGACCAGGACGAAATTTTGATGACGAAGGGACCGAGCCGGATTTCCCCGTTCCTGATTCCGATGATGATCAACAACATGGCCGCCGGGCTGATCTCGATGGAATTCGGCTTTGCCGGACCCAATTTTGCCGTCGTCACGGCCTGCGCAACCTCGAATAATTGCATCGGAGAGGCGTGGCGCCTGATTCGCGACGACGAGGCCGACGTTATTCTTGCCGGCGGCAGCGAAGCGGCGTGCGTTCCGCTGGGCATGTGCGGTTTCAGCGCCATGCGGGCCCTCAGCACGCGCAATGACGAGCCGGAACGCGCCTCGCGTCCCTTCGACCGGGACCGGGACGGCTTTGTCATGGGCGAAGGCGCGGGCATCCTCATCGTCGAGGAACTCGAGCACGCGAAGAAACGCGGCGCGACCATCCTGGCGGAACTGACCGGGTACGGCCTGACGGCGGACGCCTACCACATGACCTCGCCCCCTCCCGGCGGCACCGGTGCGGTGAAGGCGATGCAGCACACGCTGAAGCGGGCGCACTTGCCTTTGGAGAAGGTCGATTACATCAACGCGCACGGCACGTCCACGCCGGTGGGCGATGCGGCGGAAACGGCGGCGATCAAGGTGGTCTTCGGCGACCATGCCCGGAAAATGCCGGTGAGCTCGACCAAGTCGATGACCGGGCATCTGCTCGGCGCGGCGGGTGCGGCGGAGGCGATCTTCTGCATCAAGGCGATCGAGACGGGGATTTTGCCGCCGACGATCAACCTCGAAAATCCCGACCCGGCCTGCGATCTCGACTACGTCCCGAACAAGGCGCGGGAGACGCGCGTCGATGCCGCGATGAGCAACTCGTTCGGCTTCGGCGGCCACAACGCCACGGTGCTGCTGCAGCGGTTCGTCGGGTAGGGGCGCATTTTGTGCCGATGAAATAATCGTGCTGGTCGAAGACCGTCCGACCCGATTACAGTTCTGGTTGCGAGAGGCTATGTCTTCGATCCCTTCCATTACCACCTACGCACCGGGCCGCGCCGAGCTGCTCGGCAATCACACCGACTATAACGAAGGCTTCGTCCTTGCCCTGGCGGTGGATCGAGGCACGACTTTTACCGGCAGCAAGCGCGAGGGAAGGGCCATCGAGATTCGTTCGCGGGAACTGGGCAAGACCGAGACGGTCGATCTGGACCGGCTCGCGGCCGAACGCGTGTCCGACTGGGCGCGCTACACCCTCGGCGTGGTCGATCAATTCCGGCGCCACGACCTGCCCGTGGGCGGCTTCACGGCGGAAATCTCGGGCAACCTGCCGTTGGGAGCGGGCCTGAGCAGCAGCGCGGCGCTGGAGAACGCGACGGCCCTCTTTTTGGCGAAGGCCTTCGGCGCGGACCTCGCTCCGATGCAGTTGGCGCGGCTTGCGCAAAAAGCGGAGAACGATTTCGTCGGAGTCCGCTGCGGGCTGCTCGACCAGATCGCCTCGCTCATGAGCAAGGCCGGGCACGTCACCTTCATCGACTGCCGCACGAACGAAGTCGGCCATGTGCCGCTCGACGAAAAGGTCCGGGTCATCATTGCCAACTCCGGCGTGAAGCACGCGCTGGTCGCGGGCGAGTACAACGAGCGCCGGGCGAGTTGCGAGGCCGCCGCGCACGCCCTCGGCGTGTCCGCCCTGCGCGATGCAACCTCGGAGATGCTCAAGTCCCGCCGGAGCGAACTGGCCGACCGCATCTACCACCGGGCGCTGCATGTCACCGGGGAAAACGAGCGGGTGCTGGAAGGCTGCGAGGCGCTGCGCAAGGGCGAGGTGGCCCGCTTCGGGGAGCTGATGTTCGCCTCGCATAAAAGCTCGCAGGAGAACTTCGAGAACTCGTGCCCGGAGCTGGACCAGCTCGTGGAGACGGCGCGGAAGACGCCGGGGGTCTACGGGGCGCGGCTGAGCGGGGGCGGGTTCGGCGGGGCGACGATCAACCTGGTGGAGGCGGGGTACGAGGAGCAGGTGGTCAAGGCGCTGACGGGTGCCTTCCCAGGGGTGAGCTGCCTGGTGACACGGGCGTCCGATGGGGCGCTGGCCTGCCTGGGGAAACAGGGCTAGGGAGCGAGGGACGGGATCGGCGGAAATTGGCCTAAATGGCTTATAAAATTAGGTCAGAGTGGGCATTGAGTGGAAGCTGTTGGAAGGAAACGGGTTGGGAAGCGACTTTTTCGAGGACCATCGCATGAAATCCAAATTGGGGTGTTTTCTCCTGGTTTTGGCGGTTTTGCCGAGGCTGTTGGGGGCGGACGAGCCGAACGCGACGCCCATGCCCAAGGTGCCGATGGCCCCGCCGTCGGCGGGACTGCCCGCTTACCCGGCGGTGGTGAAGCAGGAGACGCCTGCGGAGCACGACGCGCGGCTGAAGTGGTTTCGGGAGGCGCGGTTCGGGATGTTCATCCATTGGGGCACCTACTCGGCGCTGGCGGGGTCGTGGCAGGGCAAGCCCGCCGGGGCGGAATGGATCATGAACAACGCGAAGATTTCCGTGGCGGACTACATGGCGAACGCGAAGAACTTCACGGCGGCGAAATACGATCCGCAGGCCTGGGCGCAACTGGCGGAGGATGCGGGGGCGAAATATGTGGTGATCACGGCGAAGCACCACGAGGGGTTCACGCTGTACGATTCGGCTTACTCGGACTGGAACGCGGTGAAAGCGTCGGGGGCGCATCGGGACCTGCTGCAACCGCTGGTCGATGCGCTGCGGGGGCGGGGCATCAAGTTCGGGACGTATTACTCGCAGTCGCAGGACTGGGTGAACCCGGGCGGCTCCAAGGGGAAAGTGGAGGCGTGGGACCCGGCGCAGAACGGGGACTTCGACGCGTACCTTCAGAAGGTGGCGCTGCCGCAGGTGCATGAGTTGCTGGAGAAATATCACCCGGACATTCTGTGGTGGGACACCGAGTACCAGATGACGCCGGAGCGGGCCAAGCCGTTCTTCGACCTGGCGATGTCGTATCCGAACCTGCTGATGAACAGTCGCCTGGGGGGCGGCGTGCTGGGGGATTTCCGGACCTCGGAGCAAAAGATCCCGGCGAGCGCGATGCTGGGGCGGCAACTGGAGGTGAACATGACGATCAACAGTTCCTGGGGTTACAACGCGAACGATACGAAGTGGAAGTCGTCGCAGATGCTGATCCGCAATCTTTCCGACATCGCGAGCAAGGACGGGAATTATCTGTTGAATATCGGACCGATGGCCGACGGGACGATTCCGCAGCCGGAAGTGGACCGGTTGCTGGCGATCGGCAAGTGGCTGAAGGCGAACGGCGAAGCGATTTACGCCACGCGAGGCGGGCCCTTCACCCAACCGCTCGATTGGGGGCGGACGACGCAGAAGGCGTGGGCGGGCGACGGGACGACGCTTTTCCTGCACGTGTGGAACTGGCCCGCCGACGGGAAGGTCCTGCTGCCGGGGCTGAGGCAGACGCCGCGTTCGGGGCGATTACTGGCGAACGGGGCGGCGGTGACGTGGGCGATGACGCCGCAGGGGCTCGTCGTGACGCTGCCGGGGGCCGCGCCCGACCCAGATGTCTCGGTGGCGGCGCTGGAGTTCGCGGGGCCGCTGGAGGTCGCTTCGGCGGCGGCGTTGCCCGTCGATACGGGCGCTTCGGGGACGCTGGCCGATCCGAGTGGGCGGAGTGGGACGAAGTGAGCAAATGAAACGACCATGGGGTAAAGACCCCATAGCAACGGCGAGGCCGCCATCGTACCGTCCTCTTACTCCCTATGCTTCACATTCTCTGGTCGATCTTTATCGGTTTCATCGTTGGGCTGATTGCGCGGCATCTGATGCTGGGAGCGGACCACATGGGGTTTGTGGAAACGACGATTATCGGCATTGCCGGGTCGGTGGTGGGCGGATTGATCGCCCGGATTTTCTCCCGGCCCCGGGACGGTGCGTTTTTCCATCCGGCGGGATTTTTCATGTCGATTGTCGGCGCGGTGATCGTGCTCTACGTCATGCTGAACTATTTTCGGCCGGTGTAGGGGTTGTTTGGGTAGTTCCATTGCACTGGTCAAGTTCTTGAAATAAGTCGATTTGCGGGTGGAACCGGAACGTGCCTGGCCCTATTTTCCCGCCAATGATGGCCTTTCTCTTTTACGGGCTTGTTGTGGGTAGAAGAATCATCTGCAATGGACATGGCCGGAATAAAAAGCATTAGAACCAGGGGCACCGGAATGGCCGCGCCATACGCGATACGAGCCGGCTCGTTATCGGCGATACTCTTCGAGAAAATCGTGCTCATGCCCAATCGTAGTTAAGGTCACGGCTGGTGAAAGGTGTAATTCACGGCCAAAAAGTCGGGATTATATTTTCAACGATTGCCGTTATGCCTCGTCAAGTCGCAGTCCGTCGGGCGATACGTGGAAGCGAATTTACGCCAACTTGACTATTTTGCTGGTGCTTCATTCTTCGGCCGGGATTTCCATTTTGCGTCGGCATCCTCCAGCAAGTCCATGAATGGCTTGAATCCCGCCGCCCATTGTGCGTCCTCCGCCTGGCCTTTCGCGCTCTGATACTCATTACGGTACTCGGTGATGAATGGAACCCTCATCGTCTTTCCCGCTGAAAGGTAAATAGTCATGGGAGCCTCTGGACTCAACCCGGCATCGAGTAGCATTTTGAGCACTGCGGGATTGCCGTTTGGATCCCCGCCCCTGCCTCCTCCGTACGTATCAATCGCGGACAAAAGAGGGATCGACGCTTTATCTTCCGGTATCGCTTTCACCACTCCGGCATCCAGAAGTAGTTTTACCGTTCGCTCATAATGTATCTTTTGCCGTTTTCCAGGTGCAGGATTACTATTCATTGCCGCTTCCGAAAGCGAATCCAAATCGGGCTTGATTCCCTGGCTTAAAAGATATTCGACAATGTCATCCTGTCCGGCCGCCGCAACGATGCTGATGAAGGACTGCTCAGGGGCTGACTCGGCGTTGAGGGAAGCTCCGCGTTGAACTAGGAGCTTAACGACATCGAGCCTGTCCATTTGCGCTGCCAATTCAAGTGGAGAGCAGTCCTCCCCCCGCGACCGATTGGGAGAAGCTCCTTGGTCGAGCAGGTGTTGAATTTCCTCGACCGGCTTCCCTTGACTGATGGCATAGGTGAGTTCGGAAAGGTCTCTGCAACCATGCTCCCAAAAAAGCCGCGCGATATCCATATGTCCGTTGGCGACAGCGTCACCCATGGCTGGGGACTGGATTCTTGCACCACGGTCGATCAAAAGCTTTGCAGCATTGTAGTTTCCGCTCCCGGCTGCATTCGCCAAGGGCGAGAAGGCACTGTCCTCGTATTGATTGGGATCGACGCCATTGTCCAAGAGGTAAGTCAAAAAATTGCTTTGCTTGTAGTCTGCCGCAGCAGCGAGCAACCGGGGCCCATCAGTGCGGGGATCAAAAGGAGCGTGGTGAAGGATCAGGACATCGAGAGCGTTTGGATCGCCGTACATCAATGCTTCCAGAACACCGTGACCATCGTTGTCCTTCGCCTTTATATCCGCACCATGAGCGAGTAGAACCTCCAGAGTGGCGGCATCACCAGCGACCATCAGTGCAGTCTTGCCGGAATTATCGTGTGCGTTGGGATCGGCACCATGCTCCAAGAGAACACGGGCCGTTTCAGAGGGATTTCCAACATTGCGGCAGACCTCCATCAAGGCTGTTTCTCCATCGGTATCACGCCCATTTGCATGCAAACCGTGCGAGAAAAGAAGTTCCGCCATGGCAGGCGACTTCACCTCGAACAACAGATCATCGTCGAGCTTTCCCATGCCAACTCCCTTATCCAGCATCTTCTTCACAAGGGCAACGTCATCTGCCTGCACGCCCCGCAGCAAGGCCTGCTTCGACTTTTGGTCGTTGCTTTCGGTAACGGATATAAAAGATAGCAATGCAAGAAGGATGAGCGCAGGTACGACAAAGTACTTTATTGTTTTCATGGCCTGATGTATCGGCCCGTGGGCCTTTCAAGAGCTAGGATGAAATTATTGCCGAACAAGCCGATGCAAAATTGCCCCAGGCGCGATCATACAAGAGTTCATCCCATTCCTAAATCTTTTACGAAATGGGCGTCCTCACAGTATTCCTTATTGCACCCCAAAATATCGATTGCGATTTCCCGGACAATTTCCGAGGCTTGCTCCCGACTCCACTGGCCCGGCTGCGCTTTGACCACGCCGGGAGAGTTTACCACAATCCAACGTGAAAGATCGCCGATTGTTGCCACGGAGGACTGGAATTCAATGCGCATCGAGTTGGTCGCAGCAACGGCTACCTAGCCAAAGATAGTGACAAACAAACCTGCGGCAATGATTGGCAAAGGAACCAACACAATGTTCAGGAAAAGATTGTGTGAAGTGACGGGGTGGCAATCGACAAAGATAGCAGTAGCGATTCCGCCGACGAATATTCCCGCGACAATCGGGCCCGTTACCCAGGCTGGCCTAACGAATTCGATCTCTTTCCTCAAACCGATCTCGCCCGAGATTTGCCTGACATCTTCTCGTCTCGTTGATCGCGGAAACAAGCTTCCCGCCTAAAATGTCCGGCCGAATCTGATTGCGCGAAACTCCCATGCGGCGCATAAGCGCAGCCCGCACCCGGTGAAACGCACGTTGGGTTAGACAAGCTTCATCGACCGTGCGTCCAACTTTGCTCAGCACCAGATCGATCAGCTGCCCGGGCGTAGCAATCTTGCCGGCTTCGCCATCATCAATGGTGATGCCGAAAGCATCTTCAACCTTCATGACGATTTCGACGCCGTCGAGTCCCATGGCTGTACTTTTATCCAACCAGCGACGCAGTGCCAATGTCGTTTTGTGAAAAATGGGACGGGCACGCGGCCAAGTTTTTTCATTCATTGCGGATGGATTTAGCGGTTTGCCCCGAGAACGCACCGGTGATCCCGGACCGTGTTTAGCGGTCAGGTTCGCGATCCATTGAGGTTGACTGTGCGGGGTGCCGCGACAAGTTCGCCCCTTCAGGGCTTTTCGTGGCAGGGCCTTTTCTTGGGGCGTTGCCCCAAGCTTGGGTGGTTAGGTCGCCCGGTTGGGGCTAGGGATAGGTCGGATGGGACGGATAGGACGGATGGGGATTGGGTAGAGTTGCGGCAAGTGGATTGCGGAAGTCGATAGGGGGCTGATCCTTCGGCAGCCCCTTCGACTCCGCTCAGGGCGCGGCTGGGGACGGATGAGGGATTTTTGTTTTGCGGATGGGTTGGCTCGCTGCGCTCGGGTTCCGTCGCACGGAGTGCGACGGCTACCAACGGAGGGGCAGTACCGACGGCGAGTTATGAGGGCATCCACGCGTAGGGCCAGTCTTTTGCTTCTTGGGCCAAACCGGCGCGGACCGGGTTTTGAAGGATGTATTCGGCCTTTCGATCCAAGTTTTCATCGTTTCTCAGACGATGATCGAAAAAGTTTTCCTGCCATGAAATAGCATGGCGCGTAACAAGCCATTTCTTCCACTCGCCTATCGGTCGGGACAGGGAAGCATCATCCGGAAAGCTCAATAAAAGGTGGATGTGATCGGGCATCAGAACAACCACGTAACAATACCACCTGGCGCGATCATGATAATGACGGACGGAGCAGACAATTTCAGTGCCAACGACGGGGAGGCAGAAGTGGTTGATCAGCCTTGGTTCTGCGCAAACGGTGATGAAATAGACGGGGGCCTTTGTGAGCCAATCGGGCGGTGTATGGTCAATATGTTTCCATTTGCGGTAGGGCACGGCAGCAAGGTAACCGGTGTGTGTTGCGGGACGGAAGCAAAACTCGAGGTAGGGCACGTAAGGGGGTTAAGTTATGTCTGAGCAAGAGAAACACGAACCGTCGCACGGAGTGCGACGGCTACCGGCTGAGGGAGGTGGAGAAGTTAGAGGTCCCTCGACAAGCTCGGGATGACAGCGGCTATGCGGCTTGGCGGATGATTTGGCGGAGGACGTAGGGGAGGATGCCGCCGTGTTGGTAGTAGTCGACTTCGATGGGGGTGTCGATACGGAGGACGAGCGGGACGAGTTCGACGGTGCCGTCGGCGCGTTTGATTTCGAGGTCGACTTTCTGGCGGGGCTTGAGGTCGTCGGTGAGGCCGCGGAGGGAGTAGATTTCGGTGCCGTCGAGCTTGAGGGTGGCGGCGCTGACGCCTTCGGGGAAGCAGAGGGGGAGGACGCCCATGCCGACGAGGTTGCTGCGGTGGATGCGCTCGAAGCTTTGGGAGACGACGGCCTTGACGCCGAGGAGGCGGGTGCCTTTGGCGGCCCAGTCGCGGGAGCTGCCGGTGCCGTATTCCTGGCCGGCGATGATGACGAGGGGGGTGCCGGCTTTCTGGTAGGCGATGGCGGCGTCGTAGATGCTCATTTGTTCGCCGGAGGGTTGGTACTTGGTGACGCCGCCCTCGACGCCGGGGACCATGAGGTTTTTGATGCGGACGTTGGCGAAGGTGCCGCGGGTCATGACGCGGTCGTTGCCGCGGCGGGAGCCGTAGCTGTTGAATTCCTCGGGTTTGACGCCGAGTTCGAGGAGGTAGGCGCCGGCGGGAGAGGTTTTCTTGAAGCTGCCGGCGGGGGAGATGTGGTCGGTGGTGACGGAGTCGCC
>CAJCII010000037.1 GCA_903970335.1 Bacteroidota bacterium
ACGGCAGGGTCGGTGCCGATGGCGACGGCGACCTCCATGCGGCCGGAGGGATTGTTCGAGAGGACTTGGCCTCCGGAGGTGCGGGCCATGAGATCAACGGCGGCGGAGCGAGCTGCGCTCGCATGGACAGCCGAGGGCGGCTGTCCCCACATGGATTCGGTTGCGCTCGCGCGCATGCGCTGGCGGGCGTGTTCGGCGGCGATCTTCTGCCGTTGCCAGTGGGCGCCGGTGGTTTGGCCATCATAGACCTGGAGGCGGTACATGCCGACGTTGCGTTTGCCGGTGTTGGGGTCGCGGGTGATGACGCAGGGGAGAGTGATGAAGCGGCCGGCATCTTGCGGCCAGCATTGCAGGATGGGGAAATCGAGGAGGGAGAAATTGTCGCGCTGGATGACTTCTTTGCAGGGGCCGGTGGCGACGGTTTTCGGGAAAAACTTTCCGGCTTCGGTGAGGAGCGGGAGCATTTTGAGTTTGTCGAGGAAGCCCTGGGGGGATTTGACGTCGAGAAACATTTTGATGCGGTCGGCGAATTCGTCGAAGGAGGTGACGCCGAGGGCGAGCTTCATGCGGGCTTCGGAGCCGAACTGGTTGATGAGGAGTTGAGAGTTGGGATGGCCTTTGATGTTTTGGAAGAGGAGGGCGGGGCCGCCGGATTTCGATTTGCTGACGCGGTCTGTGATCTCGGTAATTTCGAGGATGGGGTCGGCTTCGGTTTGGATGCGTTTGAGTTCGCCGGCGCGGTCGAGGGCGGCGATCCATTGGCGGAGGTCGTCGAAGGGCAAGGAGTTCTCCTGAGAACTGATGATTATAAACAGGGGTCAGGGGGCAGAGAAACCAGGGTCCCTCGCTGCGCTCGGGATGACGGACAAGTCCCTGGGATGCGCGCCAGGGTGGGACGACCAGCAATTACAGCAATTAGAGTTTGCCGCGGAGCATGGTGATTACGTCGTCGGAGGTGATGACGCCGGATAGTTTGTTGTGTTCGTCGATGACGGGGAGGGTGACGAGGTTGTATTTGTCGAAGAGTTCGGCGACTTCGTTGTCGCTGGTGTCTTTTTGAGTGGAGATGAGGGGCTCCTGGGTTAGTGATAGGAGCGGCGTATCGGGCTGAGCGAGGACGAGTTTGATCAGAGGAACGGCGCCGGCGAGGGTGCCGTGGGAGTCGACGAGGTAGATGGTGCTGACGGATTCGATGCCGCCTTCGAATTCGCGCATGACGCCGATGGCGTTTTCGACGGTGGCGGTGACGGGGAGTGCGAGGAACTCGGTGGTCATGCGGCCGGCAGCGGTTTCCTCGCGATGTTCGAGGAGTTCGACGACTTCCTGGCTGGCCGCGGGCTCCATCTCGACGAGGATTTGTTCGGTGCGATCCTGGGAGAGATCGCCGAGCAGGTCAGCGGCGGCATCGGGATCCATTTCCTCGACGATGTCGGCGGCGCGTTCGGAGTCGAGCGATTCGACGATCGACTTCTGCACCTTGGGATCGACTTCTTCCAGAGTTTCAGCGGCGACATCTTCGTCGAGGGTGCGGAAGACGGCTTCGCGCTCGTCGGGAGCGAGGTCTTCGACGATATCGGCGATGTCGGCGGGATGGAGCTTGGCGAGGCCGTCGTGAGAAATTTTGAGTTTGATGCGGCGCGCGGGATCGGTTTCGATGAGGTCAACGAAGCTCCAGGGGATGGTGCGGGGAGGAATTTTCTGGAGCAGGAGATGGAGAGCGGCGCGCGGCGCGAGGCCGCGCAACAGGCGGCGGGCGGCGCCGCGGGCGCCGATATCGATGGAAGCGACCCGCAGGGTGGTGTGCGTGGCTGCGCCTTCGATTACGGAATCGATTTGCAGGTCGACGTCATTCACGCGGACGACTTTGCGCCCGTTGATGTCGATCACCTGCTGATCGAGGAGGTCACGGTCGAGGAGAAACAAGCCTTCGGCCCCGTTGGCGGCGGGCCAGTCGGCGGGATTGGTGGAGGCGTGGATGCTGGCGTCGATGGTGGAGACGGCGGAGAAGGGAAGGACGCGGTTGCCGGATTTGGTTTTAACGATGAACGAGGCGATACGGTTGCGGTCTTCCTGAGGAGCAAGGGTGACTTCGCGCACGTGTCCGGAGGCCGCGCCGGACGGGTCATACACCGTGGCGCCGAGAAGTTCGGAAAGCGATAGCGAGGTCATCCGGGTAGAGAATAGCGGATGTTCGCGGGGAAGAGGAAGGAAATTGTGGCGAGTGGGAAAACTTTTGCCACGGATTTGCGGGATTAAGATCAAAATCTTAACCACAGGGGGCACTGAGGGGCACAGGGTAGAGCCATTCGGGGAGCTGGCCTGCGATTGAGTTGACGACGTGATTAGAATCGAGGGGTATGGCCGATTCATGGAATGCGACGGACCCTGGGGGACGAAAGCCACCATCGTTTGGGACCAGGGAGTTTCTGTTCGTACTCTTCCTGGCAGTTCTGTTTTTTTGGCTGGGCCACAGCATGGTGAGTCACCGCTTTTTTCAAGGCGGCAGAGTTCACCGGAACGGCTCGATTGGTCAATAGCAGACAAGAAGGATGTGGTCGTCGCCCTCCGCGCCGTCCGGGCCGCGCCGCTGGATCGGCTCTGGATCGGAAGTTTTTGTCGGTATTATGTTGACAGAGTGCGGTGTTTGATCTAATATCTTCAGCCAACGCACTCCTCCCCTTGCGTTCAGCAAACTCCCTTTTCCTTCGAGGCGCCTCCATGTCGATACACGCACGTCCGGGCGATTCCAACCGCCGATCCCGAAAGAGTTCGCCGCTTCCGCAAAAGATCGAGAAGCATCTACTCGCATATGCAGCCGCTGCGGGTGGTGGACTGCTCGCGCTCACGCAGTCCGCGGAAGCGCAGATCGTCTACACCCCTTCGAACATACCTTTGGCAGAGGCCTTTGCCGGATCGGCCGTCACTCAGCTCGATATCAACAACGACGGCACGCCGGACTTCCAATTAGAGGAATATCAGTACCAGACGATGGGACTGGGCGCGTCTTATCTGGAAATTACGCCCGATCAGAACTCGAACGAAATCGTCGGAGTGCTGATCAAGGGCGAAAACCGAGTGACCGCGGCCGCGCTGGAAGGCGGCGTGGAGGTCGGACCCAATGCAAACTTCCAGTCTTCTCCCAACGGTCTGTTCATGGCGGGCGTGTTTTTCGGCACCTCAGGCGGGCCTCCGCTGGGAAGCTGGCGGAAAGTTGAAACCGGCTACCTGGGGTTAAAGTTCGTGGTCGATAATCAGATCCATTATGGCTGGGCACGAATCAAGTTTATTTCTCCAGGGGGCTACGGCGCCGCAAGCATTTCAGGCTACGCCTACGAAGCCACGCCCAACACACCGATTATTACCGGGCAGACCAGCAGCGGGGCGAAGAAGAAGCAGACAGTTTCGCAGGCGGAGCCGGACGCGGCGACTGGTGCGGATGAGCGAAATCCAACCCTCGGCATGCTGGCCCTTGGCGCGGCGGCAAGGACGCGTTTTTCAGCCGAGACGTATCTGCCACAAACGGCCGAGTAGAGCGAAACCAATTGGAGACCATGATCATGAAATTGAAAAATCTCTCATGCACACTTTCTGCGGCGGTGACCGTCGCGCTCATGATGGCTCTGTGCTCTTCCGGGGCCAGCGCTTCGGAGACCGCTATCGTGCGGTTCAACGGACAAAATGGTTTGTATCCACCGGCTGGATTGATAGCCGACTCCGAGG
>CAJCII010000038.1 GCA_903970335.1 Bacteroidota bacterium
CAGCATCCGACGCAACTCATCCCCCACGCCTCCGCCAACCGCGTCGAACTCGGCAGTCCCGCCACCGCGAACCGCCGCACCATCTTCCAGTACATCCATGAAGGCGGCGTTAAAAGCTGCCAGCTCGTCATGGGCTTCACCAGCCTCGAAACCGGCAGCGTCTGGAACACCATGCCACCCCACACCCACCTGCGCCGCTGCGAAGTCTACTTCTACTTCTCGCTCCCCGAAGCCGCCGCCGTTTTCCATCTCATGGGCCCCGCCGACCAGACCCGCCATCTCGTCATGCAAAACGAACAGGCCGCCCTCTCCCCCATCTGGTCCATCCACTCCGGTTGCGGTACGGAAGCCTACTCCTTCGTCTGGGCCATGGGTGGCGAAAACCAACGCTTCACCGACATGGACGCCATCGCCATCCGCGACCTTAAATAGCTCCCGGTGGGCATGAAGAATCTCCCCGCCCTCCCTCTGACCTCTCCTGCTCAACCTTAAAGCGCATTCGCGACTTGCCCCTTCTGTCTTCCCGTCCACGCCTCGAACCTCCTCCGGTGCAAGTCCCCGTCGAATTTGTCATAGTGATTCGGAATCAGGTACCGAGGTCTTAGCGCCTTCACCCGCTCCACGCTCGCCGCCATCAGTTCCCCGCAGCTATTCAGAAACACCGGCGGCGGATGCGTGCTGAACCAATAACTCGCAAACAGATCCCCCGAAAACAACAGTTCGAACCGGTCGCTGTAAAAGCCGCAATGCCCCGCCGTATGTCCCGGCAGATGCACCACCCGCAGCCCACCCCAATACGGCAACTCCTCCTCCGGCGTCAGAGGCAGGTCGATTGCCACGGGCCGGTACCCGAAGACCCCGCGCCCCACCGCCTCCATCGCCCCGCATAATCGACTCGCCCCCCGGTACGGAAAACGCCCGTCGATATGCGCCTGCTCCCGCGCATGTGCCTGCACCGGAGCACCCGTCAGCTCCTTCACCCGCGCCAGGTTCCCCGTATGGTCCAGGTGCCCGTGCGTCAGCAGGATCGCTTTGATGTCCGCCCACGCCAGCCCCGCCTCGCGCAGCGTCCTCTCCAGCTTCGGCAACTCTCCCGCCAGCCCCGTATCGATCAGCACCGCCTCCCGCCGTTCAGCCTCGCACAGCAGGTGGAACGCCCCCGCCACACCGCGGATCGCATAAATCCGAAACGACTTGTTCAGTATAAAACAGTTTGACATCATACGATCTACCCTAATACTGGTGGCATGGAACGCAAGCCCGGACCCCACGATCTTCTCGTCGCCCTCCTTCTTGTGAAAAGCCTCCTCGAACGCCGCAGCGACGCCTTCTTCCAGCCCTACGGCCTCACCAGCGCCCAGTTCAATATCCTCAACCTCCTCGCCTACCGCGGCGGAAAAATGGAACAGGCCCTCCTTGTCGAACTCCTCCTCGTCGGCAAGTCCAGCACCTCCATCGTCCTCCACCGCATGGTCCGCGACGGCCTCGTCGTCCGCTCCGAACACCCCAAGGACCGCCGCCAGGTCGTCCTCGTCCTCATCCCCAAGGGCCGCGCCCTCTGGCGCAAAATCTCCCCCCGCTACGAAGCCGGGGTGCAGGCCATCTTCGGTCAACTCCCCGCCTCCCGCCGTCACCCCTTCCTCGCCGACCTCAAACTCCTCCACGACGCCCTCCTCGCCGGGGAGGGGACTTCCAGCTCTCCCAACCGCTGGGCCTCACTCTTCTCCACCCCGGAAGGAACCCCATGATCCGCCTCCTCGCCAGATTGCTCCGCAAAGCGATCCAGATTATCGTCGTCGCGACCGCGCTCGGCTTCGTCGTCGGATCATGGCTCATCGCGGGCCAATTCATTGCCCCGGATAACGGCCCGGTTCCCTGGCCGAAACAATTTTCTCCTGCGCCCGTGGACGTGACCTTCCCCGCCTCGGACGGCATCGCCCTCAAGGCGTGGTTCCTGCCCCAGCCGAGTTCCACCAGCGCCATCGTCCTCCTCCATGGCATTTCCGCCAATCGCTACCAGATGTTGGATCCCGTGCGCTGGTTCCATTCGCTCGGTTACAACGTCTTCCTCTACGATTCGCGCGGCTGTGGCGAAAGCGCTCCGGTGTTCCATTCCTTCGGCTACTTTGAGACCCGGGATTTGCTCGGGGCCGTCGCGTGGTTGCAAAAGCACGGCATGACCCATCTCGCCTGCGACGGGTTTTCCCAAGGTGCCGCCACCGTTCTTCTTGCTTCGGGCCGATTGCCGCCGTCGGTTTGCGCCGTTGTCGACGAGGCCTCCTACGTCACCCTCCAGGTTTCCGTCGACGATCACTTCCGCAATCTCACCGGGCTGCCCAGCTGCTATGATGGGGCGCTCATCGTCCCGTTCGCCGAATGGAAACTCGGGATGAAAGTCGAAGACGTCTCTCCCCTGCGAGAGATCCCGAAACTCAAGGCTCCCCTCTACCTCATCGGCGGTACCATCGATAACATTGCACCGCCGGAAGGCATTCGTCGCCTTTACGATGCCGCTTCCTGCGAAAAGAATTTGTGGCTGATCGAGCAAGCCGGTCACGGCGACTACTTCTCTTTCGCAGGCGATCGATACAAACAACGTATCGGTGATTTTTTAAAGAAACACCTATGACCTCGATGCCCCTTTTACATCGGCTTGCGCAAATCGCGCACCTGCCCTCGCCCAAAAAGGGCCTCTACGCCGACCGCCCCTGGTATCATCCCATCGCCCTCGCCCGACGCCTCATCAATTATTATCTCTTCATCTGCATCGCGCTCTTCTTCCTCCAGAACAGTCTCCTTTTCCCCCGCTGGCTCACCGGTGCCGTCCTCTCCCGTGCAGCCGCCACCCAAGATGCCACCGAGTACGGCCTTGTCCCGTGGAACACCACTTCAGCCGCCTCGCCCCAGGGCTATGTCCGTTCCGATTTCACCCACCCCGTTCCCCGCGGCACCATCGTCGTCTTCCACGGCAACGCCGGCTGCGCCTTCGACCGCACCTACTATGTCGATGCCTTTGCCGCGCGCGGCTTCCGCACCTTCCTCTATGAGTACCCCGGCTACGGTGGCCGCCCCGGCAGTCCCAGTGCTGCCTCCATCGTCCCCGATGCCCAGGCCCTCGTCCGCTCGCTCGACCGGGCTGGCTACGGCCCCATTTATCTCTGGGGCGAATCGGTCGGCTCCGGAATCGCCGCCGCCGTCTGCAGCGACTCCATCCTGCCCGTCCATGGCCTCACCCTCCTCACTCCCTGGGATTCGTTGACCCACGCCGCCGCTTACCACTATCCCATCTTCCCCGTCTCCCTCCTCCTCTGGGACCAGTTCGACTCCATTGCCAATCTTCGGCATTTCCCGCACCCCATCTGCGTCGTCTGCTCCACCAACGACACCATCCTGCCCATGCCCCTCGGCCTCAACCTCTACGACCGTCTCCCCGGACCAAAGAAACTGATCCTCCAGCAAGACTGCGGCCATAACGACTGGCCCAGCTCTCCCGCTCTCCCCTGGTGGGACGACGCCCTGAACTTCATCTCTCGCTAACTCCCTTCCACCCCGAGCAAAGGGGCGGATAAACCTCCCGCCGAGCTATCGCCAGTCCTTCATATGGGGTAAACACCCCATAGCGCCTTTCCGGTTCCGTAGTTAAAAAGTACGCCATGAAAACCATTTCCAAGGCGGTATGCGCAGTGGCAGTTATCGTTTCGGGGCTCCTTGCGGCGACCGGATCGGCTCGGGCCCAAACCGCTCCAGCCTTGGGTGCGGCCCAGGATGTGACCGTTTTAGGCGGCACCACCATCACCAATACCGGGGCCACCGTCATTAATGGAAACGTCGCGCTCAGCCCTGGGAGTGCCATCACCGGATTCCCCCCCGGTACCGTCACCAACGGCACCATCAATGTCGATAATGCCCTCGCCAATCAAGCCCACGCCGATGCCGCCACGGCCTATACGGCCCTCGCTGGCGAAACGACCACCACCAATCTCTCCGGCACTAACCTCGGCACGTTGACGCTCACCTCCGGCGTCTACACCTTCAACTCGAATGCCGCCTTGACCGGCACGCTCACCCTCAACGACACGGCCAACCCCAATGCCGTTTTTGTCTTTCAGATTGGCACCGACCTCACCACCGCCGCCAACTCCGCCGTTGTCTTGACTGGCAGTGCCACCGATCCCAACATCTTTTGGCAGATCGGCACGTCCGCCACCCTTGGGAGTACCAGCGTTTTTGACGGAAATATCCTCGCCGCCACCAGCATCTCCTTCGGCACCGGCTCCAGTCTTGCCGTGGGAAGGTCCCTCGCCATCAATGGAGCCGTCACCTTTACCGGTGGCACGACCAACGTTAATGTTGGCGGTCCCGGTGCCGTCATCCCCCTCGTCCTCCCCGGAAACTATTACTGGAACGGCAACGGCACCGCGACTGCCAATTGGTCGGACACCAACTGGTCCCCCACCATCAATGGCGCGACCACCTCGACTCTCCCTTCCGGAGCCGCTGTTGTCTTTTCCGTCTCGGGCGTTGTCGTCCCGAAGAACGAATCCGTCACCGTGCTCGATGTGAACGAAACCATCTCCAGTCTTACCGTCAACGACTCCGTTCCGGTCACCATCTCCAATCCCATTGCCGGCCCCCAAATCCTCACGATCTTCGGCGCTTCCGGCGCCACCAGCACCCTCACGGTCAATAGCGGCGCGGGCCTTGTGACCATTGAAAGCAATGTTCAGTTGAGCGGCTTGTCTCAAGGCATCGCCGTCAATAACGCCGCCGGACTACGCATCGACGGCATCGTCGGTGGCACGCTCGGGTTGACCAAACAGGGCACCGGTCAGCTCTACCTCACCAATGCCAACACCTACACCGGCGGAACCGCCTTCGGCCTCGTCGGCGACTTGACTGCGGGCACCGTGGAAATCGGCACTGGCGCTACCATCCCCCTCAATACCCCCACCAACCCCACCGCCATCACCCCCTTCGGTGCGGGTACCGTCACCGTCAACGCGCCCACCACCTTGACCACCGATGGTGCCGTGACCGGGAACAGCTACATCCTGGCCAACAACTTCATTCTCGCACCGCCCCTGACGATTAACGTCCCCACCGGCACGACCGTGACCATGCCCGGAAACTTCACCGGAACGGAAGGCCTGACCATCAATAATCCTCCCCTCGGCAATACCGGCACCTTGATTCTCAGCGGCAATAACACCTACGGTCTCGGTGGCACCGCCCCCACGGAGCAAACCAACGTCGATGCCGGTACCCTGAAAGCGGGATCGAACACCGCCTTCAGTCCCAATTCCGATTTCATCCTCAATAACGTCTCCACCCTCGATCTCGCCGGCTTTTCCAACTCGGTCGGCTCCTTGAACGGCGGAGTCAATGCGATTGTTACCAGCAGTGCTGCGGTGCCCAATAGTCCGGCCAACCTCACCATTCTCGGCACTCCCAATACGCCCACGGTTTCCACCTTCAGCGGCAATCTCAACGATGGTCTCGGCAAGCTCGGCTTGATCAAAAACGACCCGAATACCCTCATCCTCAACGGCGGCGGCACTTTTTCGGGCGGCACCACCCTCAATACCGGCACTCTCGCCGTCGGCAGTGCCGGTGCGCTCGGTAATGGCTTCCTCGTCAACAACGCCACGCTCGAAACCACCGCCTCCCCCATTCCCACCAAGGTGGCCACCGCGCCTCTGAGCATCAATGTCGCCAGCACCTATACCCAGACGGCCCCCGCCACCCTCCTCCTCCAGGTCGTCACCTCGCCCCCGCCCACTCCTTCCGCCTACGCGGGTCTTGCCGGCATCAACTACGATACGCTCGCTGTCGCCACCACCGCCACCCTCGGCGGCACCCTCGACCTGAACTTCCAGTCCACCAGCGTTCCCAGTCAGGGCCAGCGCTATGTCGCGGTCTCCGCCGGAGCTCCGCTCACCACCACCTTCATCGCTCCGACCACCACCAACCTCGCCACCTTTAACCCCGGCTTCTACACCGTCACCACCTACAACGACAACTTTGGCGGCACTCAACCGTCCAACAGCGTCATTGTCAGCTTGCTCCTCCCCTTCACCTCCTTCCCAGGCTTGACCCCCAACCAGACCAGCGTCGCCGCGAACATCGACCGCAACGTCGCCCTCCTCAACAACGGCGGCTTCTTCGCCTTTCCCTCCGGCGTCAACAAGGACTTCTTCGACAACATCGTCACCGGCCTCAACATCTCGACGTACTCCGGCTCGCTTGGTTCCGCGCTCGATCAGCTCTCGCCGCAACGCTTCGAAATCCTCCGTAACGTCGCCTTCGACAACTACGCCCTCGATACCCAAAGCCTCGACGATGAACTCGCTCGCGAACGCGATGGCCAGGGCGGTCTCGACTCGGCTGGCTTTGCCCTCAACGACAGCACCCTCGGCTCCCAGTTGTCCCAGATCAAAAGCCGACTCCTCGCCTGGTCGCCCGCGCCCGAACCCGGCCTCCTCAGCGATTCCGCCCAGGCCACCCTCGGCGGAGTCGAAATGTCCGACGCCAAGGACATGAAAGCCATCACCCAGGAAGTCCCGTTGAATCGCTGGAACGGCTTTATCGATGGCGGAGCCGATCTCGGCGACCTCGGTTCCAACATCGACCAAAGCCACGCCTCCTACACCACCGGTCGCGTCCGTGGCGGTGTCGATTTCCGTGTCGCCACCGATCTCCGCGTCGGCGCTCTCTTCGGCTACAGCCACACCGATGCCGATCTCGATAACGAAGGCAGCAAGGCCCATGTCGATGGCTACACCCCCGGCCTCTACGCCGCCTATGCCGATAAGCAGGGCTTCTATGCCAACGGCCTCTTCACCTACACCCGCAACGACTACTCCACGGATCGCGATATCATCATCCCTGGCGTCAACCGGATCGCCACCGGCTCCACCAGCGGCAACCAGTTTGGCGGCGATCTCGACGGCGGCTACGAGTTCCACAAAAATAACTGGACCTTTGGCCCCTCCCTTGGCCTCACCTACGTCAACCTCGGCCTCGACAGCTTCAACGAAAACGGGGCCGGTGCCGCCGACTTGAACATCAACAGCCAGTCCTCCGACTCCCTCCGCAGCCGCCTGGGCGGAACCGTTCGTTACGCCGGCAAGATCGGCTCGGTCGTCGTCACCCCCCACTTCAGCGCCTTCTGGCAGCACGAGTTCCTCGACGATCCCAGCCCCATCGTCAGCCAGTTTCAGGGCCTGCCCGGCGGCACCTTCTCCGTCCAGACCACCCGCGGCGACAGCGACAACGCCCTCCTCGGCTTCGGCGTCGATGCTGACCTCACGAAAGACGTCACCCTCTTCGTCGATTACGAAGCGGAAGCGGGCGGCTCCTCCTTCTTCGGTCAATCCGCTTCCGCCGGACTTAAGCTCGGCTTTTGATCCGGTCATCCCACCTGAGCCGCCTTGGGGCTGAAAATGGCCTAAATGTGCGTAGTTTTAGGTCGGACTGGGCATTTGGTCGAAGGTGTTGCGGGGGGCGGGTTGGCATGGTGACTTTTACGTGTGCCCTCTGAGCCGGACAAGACGCCTGCCCCCCTTTCAAAAAGACACCTACCGGTCGGTAAACATGATTTTTAATGTAGAGCGGTCCATGGCCGTCGCTGTTTTTCCCTTCCGTCATCCTTGTCGAAGAATCAGCCTCCAACCGATCCTCGATTCAACCAAAAACCTCTCGCCCAATCGAAAAAACTCCTCCCGCGAAACTCCCTTTCGCGCTAATTTTACTTCCTACATGGTCGCTGCCGCGGGACCGCGCGGAGCCGAGAATGGCAGTTCATCATCGAAATTCAAAACCCTCCGCGTGCCTGTCACCTTTTTTCCTTTCAACGCCGCTGCGACAAGCTTGCTTAATGGAAGGCTTCTGTCATACACGGTTTCGGTGCTAACTTGAACCAAGGTCGGTTTCGCCATGAACTATTTTCTCTGGATCGACGGTGCCCAGGCGGGGCCGTATACTTGGGCGCAGATCAAGGCGATGTTCGCCGAAAAATCGATTTCTCCGGAAACTCCGTTCTGGCAGGAGGGCATGGCTGGGTGGCAACCTCTCTCGACGATTTTCGACCCGGCCTCCTCCGGCCCAACCGGTGCGCCTAAGCCCGTTGTCGATCTTAACCCACGCCTCTTTGGTGGTTTCTTCCGTCGCATGGGAGCCATGGTCGTCGACTCGATCGTCCTCGGCTTGATTGGCAGCCTTCTCGGCCTGGCCTTTTTCGATGCCCTGAGCACACTTGGCGCTGTTGGACCGCTCCTCGGCCTCGTCATCGCCACCTGTTACTTTGGCTTTCAGAATAGTGCGCTCTGTGGTGGACAAACTCTCGGCAAACGCATCGTCGGTATCCAGGTGGTTGATGTCGAAGGCAAATCGATTTCCCCCGGTCGCTCAATCGCTCGCTATCTCGCTTTTGGCCTGCCTTTTTTCATGGGCAACCCGATGCTCCTGGGATCGAGTCTTGCTTCCTTGCCGGGCCTGCTTCTCTGCGGTCTTGTGTCATTCTGGCTCGGCACCATTGCCTACCTCTTCGTTTTCAATCTTCCGACCCGGCAATCGCTCCATGACTTGCTCGTCCACACCTATGTCGTCAGGACCAAGACTCGCGGAGCGGTGACTCCGTCGAAACTCTGGCTGGGCCACTATGCCGTGCTTGGCCTTCTCGGTTCCCTCATGCTTGCCATGGTCTGTGCCGGTTATCTCCTCATCCAATGGGGACCGTTCCCTCAACTTCTCGCCATTCAAAGGACTTTGCAGGCCGATCCCCATGTAGGTTACGCATCGGTCTCCGCAGGAAAAAACTACTCCTTCGGCAATGCGGCTCCACGGGAATCGCGCTCGCTGGAAGTTACGGTCTTCTGGAACGGCAAGCCCGACAACATGGACGATGCCGTCCGGTCCGTTGCCGATACCCTCATCAGCAAGGCCCACGACGAAGTTTCCAAGCAGGATCTCGTCGATATCCAGGTCAGCTACGGCTACAACATCGGTATCGCCAGCAGCTCGGTCAGTTCGTCTTACTCGCACTCCCCCGAGGAATGGGAAAAAATCGTCTCCGACTCCTCCGCGCCCTGATTACTCCAGCTCCTTGCGGCGGGGTTCTTTATTTCGCTATGGTTTTGCCCTTTTGCGCCTCGTCGATTTCCCAATCCCAGTCTTTCACGTCCCCGCAGGCGCTATATCTCGGGTCGGCCAAAATCTTTTTGATCACCGCTCGTGCCTCATTCGGCGGATAGTTGTCCAACACCATGATGGCGATCAGGTATGGTTCCTCCGTTCGGCTGGTATCTTGGATCAAATCCGTGACGATCCCGTAGAGATAGTCGGGGGAAGTCCGCTGCGCCAGTTTCTTGCATTCGATCCCGAGGTAATTCACCCCGGCATTTTCGCCCGGTCGTTTCTTGTCGATTTCCGTGGCCTTGGCCAGTGCCGTGATGCGAAAACGATGAAAATTCGACGCATCGGCTGCCACCTGCTTCTCGCTCGGCTGCGCCATCGCCGACAACGCAGTCGACAAACTCAGTAAACTTACGACCAAGAAGCGCTTCATAGCACTAAATCCTCACTTCATAAACAAGTTCCGGACAAGTTGCCACAAACCAGCGCCCCTCTTTTTCGATCACGGCGGTGAGGGAAGGAATTTTTTTCATGACTCGGATCCTACCTCAATCGCCCGAACACTCCTCCGCAATTCCCTTCTCCTCATCTCGGACGGGAAAGGCTTTGCCCAATGCTCTCTACCCCCGCTCCGGCGCTTCCCCCTCTTCCACCACATACGCCTTCACCTTCCCCTGCAACTGCGGCGGCACATGCGCCGTCAACGAAATCGTGTCCCCTTGGTAACTCACATCCAGCACCCGCCCCACCCGGTGCAGCTCCGCCATCAGCGCCGTCATGTGATTCGGCAGCACCAGCCGTACCCGCAATCGCCACGACTTCACCTGCCGCTCGATCTCCCCGAACAACTCCCCCATCCCTTCCCCCGTCACCGCGGAAATCGCCACGCTGTCCGGATGCTTGTGCAGCACATACTCCACCAACGCCGGATTCGTCACCTTGTCGATTTTGTTGAACACCACCACCATCTGCTTCCCCCACGCGTTCAACTCCTCCAGCACCGTCTGCACCGCCGCCATCTGCTGCTCGTACAGCGGGTGACTCAGGTCCACCACATGGATCAGCAAATCCGCCTCCGCCACCTCCTCCAGCGTCGCCTTGAACGACTCGATCAAATGGTGCGGCAGTTGTTTCAAAAATCCCACCGTGTCCGTCAGCAACAGCTTCTGCTTGTTCGGCAAAACGAACTGCCGCGTCGTCGGGTCCAGCGTCGCGAAAAGCTGGTCCGCCGCGTACACCCCCGCGCTCGTCATCCGGTTCAGCAACGTCGACTTCCCCGCATTCGTGTACCCCACAAACGAGCAAATCGGCCAGTGTTGCCGCAGCCGCCCCTGCCGCTGCACGCTCCGCTGTTGCCGCACCTCGCCCAGTTCCCGCGACAGCCGCGCAATCTTCTCCTGCACCCGCCGACGGTCCACCTCCAGCTGCGTTTCGCCCGGCCCCCGCGTCCCGATTCCCCCGCTCTGCCGCGACAAGTGCGTCCACATCCCCGTCAGCCGCGGCAACAAGTACTGCAACTGCGCCAGCTCGATCTGCAGCTTCCCGTCCTTCGACTTTGCCCGCTGCGCGAAAATATCCAAAATCAACTGCGTCCGATCCAGTATCTTCCGCTCGAAAACCTTCTCCAGGTTGCGACTCTGCGCCGGGCTCAGCTCGTCGTTGAAAATCACCGTCCCCACATTCTCCTTCTTGCACAACGCCGCCAGCTCGTTCGCCTTCCCCGGCCCGATGTAATACGCCGCCGTCGGGGCGGGCTGCCGCTGGATCGCCGTGTCCACCACCTCGCCTCCCGCGCTCTTCACCAGCTCGCCCAGTTCCTGCAACGACTCCGCGTGGTCCCATCGACTCTCGTCCGGTCGCTCCAGCCCCACCAAAAGGGCGCGTTCGTTTCCGGGAGGGGGGGAAGTCAGGTGGGACGCTTTCAAGACAAAAAGAGCCGGGCCGCAGAAAAGGGCGTGGTGCCGGATAGCATGACTCTCTGTAGCTTAGGCTCCCGCGCGAACCAAGTCAACTGACGCTTCGCATATTGCCGCGTCGCCACCAAAATGTCACGTTTCACCGATTCCGGCACCGTTGCCCCCCCGGCCGTCAAAACCTCACCGATCTCCTGGTACCCGATCCCCGGAAACTCCCGC
>CAJCII010000039.1 GCA_903970335.1 Bacteroidota bacterium
CAGCCAGCGGGGCGTGGGACCTGAACACGACGTCGAATTGGACGAACGGCGGAACGGCCGGCACCTTTTATAACCTCGATGCGGTGGCTTTCAACGATACCTCGACCAAGGGGACCGTGACCGTCACCGGCACGCTGGATCCGGCGACCCTAACGGTTTCGAGCAGTTCCACCAGCTATACGTTCAGCGGCTCCGGAGCGATCGGCGGGGTGGCCGCCCTGACCAAGAGCGGGACCACGACCCTGACGATCAGCAACTCGGGGACCAATACCTTTACCGGGGGGGTAACGCTGAATGGCGGGGAGCTGACTTTCACCTCGGGAACTTCCCTCGGCACGGGGACGGTGACGTTGAACGGCGGAGAGCTTAATTTTGGGGCCTCGGGTCTGACCGTCAACAACAACTTCAATGTGACCGGGACGAGCACGGTACAAGTAGGTAAACTCGTCACGACCTGGAACGGCAACCTGACCGGTAGCAGTCCGCTGACCATAAACGTGCCGACGAGCCCGGCGGGAGTAATCCTTACGCCCACGGGAACCTGGAATTTCAACTCGACTCTGAGCCTAACGGGCGCTTTACGTTTCGACCAGCCAGCGGGGACGACCTGGGGCTGCGCAACGACCGCATTCAACCTGGGCACCAGCGGGGTGCTCTACAATGAGGCTTCCGGGGACGTGACGGTTAATCTGGGATCTCTGACGGGAACGAGCGGAAGCATCCTGCAAGGCAGCGACCAACTCGGACCGGCGGTGGACACCTACACCATCGGAGCATTGAACACCACGACCAGCTATGGCGGTACGATTACGGATGGGACCAACACCACCACGCCGCATACCACGAGCATTACCAAAGTGGGCACGGGCACACTGACGTTGACCGGAGCGGAGACGTATAGCGGAGCGACGACGGTGGATGCCGGAACTCTGGTCATCGCCGGGAGCGGGTCCATCTCCAGCGGGTCCGGCTCGACGGTCGAAGTGACGAGCGGCAGCACGCTTTCCATCACGTCCACGGCCCCCAATGCGGTCTCGGCCGATACGATCCTGATCGATAGCGGAGGTACATTGACCGGCGGCGGGACAATCAATGGAGGCGTCACGAACAACGGGACGATCACAGCCAACTCGGGCGGGACTTTCACGATCACGGGAGATGTGGTCAACGGCGGGACCCTGACGCTAAGCAACGGTACAACCTTGAGCGCGACGGGCGTCTTCATCAACAACGGGACACTCGATTTACGACAGGGCGGGCAAACCCTGCCACCGAACCTGGTCAACAATGGGACGGTGCTGCTGGCACCGAGCAGCACGCCGACGGATACGCCGACGATGCCGGAGTGGGCGTTGCTGGTCATGGTCGTGATGCTGGTGGCGCTGGGGATTCACCGGAAGCCGGACGAGGGCGGGAGCGTATAAAGAATCAGGGGACAGGCCCGCGGCCAAGTAACTTTCATTCATCGGGAATGGGTTTGTGCGGCCTGCCCCGTGGTCGCACGGTCGATTCCAATCCGTGCTTGGCGGTCACGTCCGCGATCCATTCAGGTTGCCCGTGCGGCGTGCCGCCACAACACTTTGTCGCAGCGAATCCAGGCTCGCTGGCGACAGGGACTCGTTGACGGTTTCAACCCAGCGGTCGTCCCGGTTCCATGGTGCCAGCTTCGGTCGCGCCACCTCCCACAGAAAAATGGGAACGGGTACGGGACGGGCACGAATCGCGTTGGGCTAACGCGTTTTTAAGTGCGGGCGTTTCGGCCAAGGCCGGTGCGTTTGGGCGTCAATGGGGTAATCACCCCATGGCTTATCGTCGAGGATGGAATTACTCTTCCCCCATGCTTTACACCCTGGTGGTCCTGCTGGTCGTTCTTTGGTTGCTCGGCTTCATCGGTCATATCGGTGGTGGCCTGATCCACCTGCTTTTGGTGATCGCCGTCATCGTGCTGATCGTTAATTTCATCTCGGGGCGGCGGTAGGTTGGAGATCGGTAAGAGGGACGACGGAAAAACACCTTTCCGCTTCCCGAAGCGTACGTATCCCCCTTTTCCGGTCATTTGCGTCGTTTTTACTCCTCCACTCCCCGCTCTCGCCTCTCGCCCCAAAAGTCAACACCCCAACTCCCTCCCCCGCAACGCCTTCCACTCAATGCCCAGTCTGACCTAAAATTGCAGCACATTTAGGCCATTTTTAGACCCGCCCGCCTACTCCCGCATCCCCTCCGGCTCCAGCCCCCTCCCCCGACACCACGCCGCATAGGCCTGCGGCGCGATCTCTGACGGCTTGATCTCGCTCCGCCCCCCCCAGAACACATTGGTATAGCTGAAGGGCATCCCCATCGCCAGCAGGTGCCCGTCGATCGCCGCCTTGTGCGCCCGTACCAGCTCCCGGTCCGTCCCATGCGCCACCGCCATGATGTTCACGTGGTTGAATTCCGGGCCGCCCTCCCGCCAGTAGCAGTGGGTCAGGATATGGTGCCGCCCCACCTCGCGCCCCGCCTCGATCTCGCGCCCCGCCGGCACCGCCCAGTGGAACAGCGCGTTGAACCGCGTCACCCGCTCCCCCGTTGCCGTCGGCTTGACATGCTCCAGGAAAGTCGAGAACCGCCCGATCACCTTCCGCTCGTTCAGGCTCTCCGCCACCTCGTAGAAAACCGGCAGCGGCAGGTCCGCCTCCCGCGCGCGCGACTCCCAGATGTTCCCCCCGATCTCCTCCGGATCGAGGTCCCGCTTCAGCGCCATCAGCACCCGCCAATCCAGTTCGCTCAGCTCCACTTGGCGCACCGTGTGCATTTCCGCCACCGCGTCCGCCTTCGATCCAGGCTCGATCGTCTTGCGCCGCGTGTGCCCCACCCCCAGGGCGAAGATCCCCTTCGCGGGCATCAACCGGTAATGCTTCGCCCCGACCCGGTCGCGCAGGTAGTCGGCGTGTTTGCGCATGGAAAAACCCTGCGGTACCTTCAGTGTCGTCCAGAGCCGGTACTGCGATCCGCTCGTCGGCGTCTCGGTGGAGCGAACGACGACGTGACCGGAAAACGGGTCCTCCCGGAACATGAAGTCGAAGGCCGCGTCGAGCTGCTCCGGCCCCACTTCCCACGCGACGAGCGCACCGGGAGCCAGGTCCGTGGCCATCAGCGTCTGGCGCACGCGGCGGATCGTCCCCGCCTGTAGCATGGCGCGGATGCGCTCGACGACGAGATCGACGGGCAATCCGCAGCCACGCGCGATCTCGCCCATCGGGTCGCGGACAAACCCCGCGATGCGGTCCTCGGAAACGGCGAGAATCCGGGCGTTGATCTCGTCGGTATGGCTGATGGCGTTGGCGGCGGGCATTCCGCTATCCTAGCGGGCTCGCCCCTCTCGCGCAACGGCACAAAAGAGCGCGCGGTTGCTCAAGCTTGCCCTCTTTTTGGCCAAAGCTCAGGTTGCAGGCCAACCAATGCCGATCGCACTTGCCGCACCGTCGCACCTCTGCTTCGCTGATACCGGAATGAATATACGCTTTGTGCTCTTCGCGCTGGTCGCCGCGATCCTGGCGGGTGTGCTGGCCTATAACGCATCCATCCCGAGTTCCTCTCTTCCCATCGGGTCGGTCGTCTGTGTGCAAGTCCACGGCGCTTCGGCACCATTCGGGTTTCCGACCATGAACCCCGACGCGAACGGCACGGCCACGTACATCATGGGCAAGCTGGTCAGCGTGGACCGGGATTGGGTCGTGCTCGATTTACCGAACACCAAACGGGTCTGGATGAAGCGCTCCGCCGTGCTGCTGATCCAGGTGACCGATTGAGTCGACCTCCGATCGCCGCCGAACCAAGCCTTTCTGGCTCGACGACCGAACCTGTGCTACAAGTGGAAATGGGAACAAAGCCGGGCACGCCCGCCATCGATGCCGCCACTTGGTTGCGGGAAAACGGCCTGCGCGCCACCCACGGGCGAACCGCCATCGTCCGCGTCCTCGACACCAGCACCGTTCCGCTGACCCTAGCCGATATCCACGAGAAGGTCAGCGCGGAGGGCTGCGACTTCGCCACCGTCTTCCGCTTCGTTTCCATCCTGGAAGAGAAGGAACTCGTGCAGCGTGTCGCGTGGATCGACGGCTCGACCCGGCACGAAATCCGGTCGCGGGACGGGCATCACCACCACCACTACCTGATCTGCCGCACTTGCCACAAAGTAGAGCCGATCGACGAATGTGTCGTCGAGCGTTTCGAGGACCAGATCGCCAAAGAGCGCGGCTACACCGGCCTGAACCACTCGCTCCAGCTGTCCGGCGTCTGCCCCGATTGCCAGAAACCAGCGAAAAAGAAGCGGTAGGAGAGACAAGTTCTGCGGCTCGACAAGTCGATCTCGCACGACTAATAGTAGCGACTATGCGATGGGTCATCTTGTCGGTCACGGGCGCACTCTTCATCGCCGGAGGAACGGTCACGCTCGACGCCCGCACCGAGGAGGTTTCTCTTTACGGGCCGGACTTCAAAGTCGCGGGCCTCAAGTTCACCGTCCCCTCCCGTTGGCTGGCCGAGACGCCCGCCAACCCCGTCCGTGCCGGGCAATGGCTCATTCCCGCCCTCCACGGTCTGGCAGGTCAGGACGGCCAGGCCGCAGCCCTTTATTTCGGGCCGGGCGCAGGCGGCAGCGCCAAGGAAAATATCGAGGCCTGGGCTTCCTCCATGGTCGATGCCACCGGTCGACCGGCCAACCCAACCGTGACGACGCACCAGGCGGGCAGCTTCAAAGTCACCGTCGTCACCATTTTCGGCACCTATAGCGATCCTGCGCCGCTTCCCGGCATTCCTCCTGCTTCGCGGCCCTCCTATGGCTTGTTGGGTGCAATTGTGGAAGGCCCCCAGGGCAGCATTTACTGGCGCTTCATCGGCCCGGATACCCTCATCGCGGCGGATGTCCCCCTCTTCACCCGGATTCTCGATAGCGTGAAACCGCAGGAAAACTAAGCCCCTACCCCGGCCTTGTCATGACTTTCGAGGACCCCATCTCGCAACCCGAATCCCCCCAGGTCTCGCTCTCCCTTTTCGGACACGGCCTCGATCTGGAATCGACGCTGAGCAGCGGACAGGCTTTTTCCTGGAAGCGCTCCGACGACGGTCGCTGGCGCGGCTGGATCGACCGCCGTCCCTGCCTCGTCTGGTCCCAAGGCGACGCCCTCCGCGTCGTCGGCTCCGGCATCACGCGGGAGGTCGTCACCCACTACTTCGGCCTCGATCTCCCCGTGCGGGAAATCTTCGCCTCCTTCCCGAACGATCCGTGGCTGGAAAAAGCGCGCGCCTTCGCCCCAGGCCTGCGCCTTCTGCGACAGGAACCGTGGGAGACCCTCTGCAACTTCATCTGCTCCTCCCTCAAACAAATCGTCCAGATCGAGCAGATTAACCACGAACTGCGCCGGGCCTTCGGCGATAAAGTCTGGCCCGGCCTCCATTCCTTCCCCGACGCCTCCCGCCTCGCGCTCGCGACCGAGACCAAACTCCGTGCCTGCCGTCTCGGCTTCCGCGCCCGGCACTTGTTCGTCGCCGCCCGGCAGGTTGCCTCCAGCGAAGTCTCCTTGGACCGCATCGCCACCCTCCCCACGGACGAGGCGCGCGAGCAGCTCATGCGCATCCAGGGCGTCGGGGAAAAAGTCGCCAACTGCATCCTGCTTTTCGCCTACGGACGCAACGAGGCCTTCCCCATCGACGTTTGGGTGGAGCGGGTCCTGCGCCGCCTCTACTTCCACGGCAACCAACGCGTCAAACACGAGCGGCTGGTCTCCTTCGCCGAGACCCATTTCGGCCCCTATCGCGGCTACGCGCAGCAGTTCCTCTTTCACTGGATTCGCAAGGACCCCAAGGCGCTCCCGCCCGAGAAACCGGCGGTGCCCCGCACGCGGAAAAAGACCACGACCAAGCCAGACGCCGGGACGCCGGAAGAACCATAAAGAACCCCGGAGCAAGCTCGGGGGCATTTCAGAAGGCAGCCGTCGCACTCCGTGCGACGGAACCCGAGCGCAGCGAGTCACCCCATCCTCAAAAACCAATCCGTCATCCCTCCCCATCCAGAGCGGCAAACCACGCCAGGAGCGAAGACGAAGGGTTGTCGAGGTGGTAGCCGGGGTATCAATGTCGAAATTTGCTCGCTATCTTCCCTACCTATAATTTGATAACATCGACCTTACCAACCGACGTTGATGAGACTCCTGTTCGTTTTGTTTATTTTAGCTGCGAGCGCCAGAATAAGTTTTGCATTGCCGCCGACGCATCCGGATGAATCGTGGATTTTGGCCAAGGACTGCACGTTCACGGCAAGCGATAAAAGCTTCTCGATCAGGCAATACTATGATGACAAATAGGGATGGAAAATCTGGGTGATCCCAAGAGATCGACCCGCGTATTTACTGTCGGATATTAATCCTGATCTTCAATACAGCGATGATGCCGTGACGTGGCACCTGTCACCGGATGACCAATGGCTGGCACGTTCCCAGCGGTTGGGCTCGGGTACTTATACCCTTCAGCTTTATCACTGCGAAAAAAATCAACCCTTTTCGTCAGTTACACCGGAGGCCCTGGGCGATCTTGCCCGAACTTTTTACGAGAGGCACTCGGGGCTGTCTCGAGATCAATGCTTTATCGACCACCCTCGATCGAAATTTGTGCGATGGGAGGGGTCGGGGGCGCTAATCGTGGCCTTGTCCGGTCAGAGCACCATGTGTGAACCGATGTGGGTAACCGATCAATGGCTGGTGGGCTATGACTTGAAGAACCGGAAGTTTTTTCTTACAGAAGATTTGATCGAGAAAAATGAGCGGCGAATTTACCCGGTTGTGCACCCGGTCTCCGAGGCCGCCGCAGACTTGCGCTAAGAGCATAATCTATTTGGGCTGTTAATGCCCGGCCGGTTGCTGGGCCACCACTGCGGGAGCGGGCTTCGGAGCCTGGGCCGGAACGCCCGCCGTTGCCGGTGTCGAAAATTCCCGGAAAAGGTCCTCCTCCAGCTTCGTCTCGCGTGCCTTGAAAACCGGCTCGAACTGCTTCGCCAGCTCATGGTCCATCTGCAGTTGCTTGTCCCAATAATCCTTCTCGAACTTGGCCTGCTGGTCTGGCGTCAGGGTCAGCCCCAATTGATGCGCCTTTGCCTGCGCGATTCTCGTCCGCAGGTCCTTGAACTGTTGAATCTTGAACAACATCTGCCCCTCGTCCCCCAGTTTCATCTTCCCGTAAGGCGGCCATTGGTCAAGTTGCTTGCGAATCTCCTCGTCGGAGAGCGTCGCCAGTTGCTCCAGCTTGTCCCGCTCGTTCAGCTCCTCTTCGCTTGGAATCTTCAGGTCGCCCACTCCCGGAAACTGTAAATTCAGTTTCAGCGGATGAGAAATATCGTCGCTCGGCGCCCAGATTTTTCCGTAACGATTGAACGTGTCCGGGGGCGCTGCTGCTGGAGCCGGATTTTTGTTGACCGCCGGTGTCGTTGCCGGTGGAACCGGATCGGCCCGCAGCGTCAAGGCTGTCAGGAGCAAAACGGCCCCCAGCACGAAAGGCGAACGATGAGCTAATCCGAAGAATCTTGCCATGTGGAAGTGGAAGATGAAGTTGAATCCGTTTCCGGAGAATCGAGGTTGGCCATGACCTCAAAGGCTGCTTGTACCTTTTGCTGCTTGAGGTCGGTGGGGGATGTCGCCGGAATCTGTTGCGTCACTAACAACACGGCCAGGCATAGCCCCAGACCGCCCCCCAGCGTCCAGCGCCAGATCCGTCCGAACGAAATCCCGTGCGACTCCGCTCCCGCCATGGCATAGCGGCACCGCGCCAGCGTCCGCACCGCAAACCAGGCGTCCGGCTCCGGACGGGGCGACTCCGCGAGCAAACGCCAGACCGGATCGTTTTCGTCCAGCCCCGCCTCGCGCAGGTCGTCATCGTTGGGAAAGTCTGCCTTCATTTTAGAATCAAACACCGGGCGCAACTCCGAGTTGCGCACTATTTTCAATGAGGGCCTTTCCCGGAAGGAATTTCAAGATAATCCTTTAGCGCCTCCCTTAGCGTTTCCCGTGCCCGAAAAAGCAGCGACTTCGTGGCCGGTACGCTGGTTTTGAGGATACTCGCGATTTCCTCGTAAGAAAACTCGTCGTACCGCCGCAGGACGATCGCCAGCCGCTGTTGCTCCGGCAGCGACAGAATCGCCCGGTTGATCGCTTCCATCATCTCTTTCTGTAAGGCTCCCTCGCCCGGCGTCTTCGTCGCTAGGTCGGGCAGGTCGTAGCCCGACGAACCTCCCTGCCCCTCGTTTTCCGGCGGATGCAGCGAAATCAGTGTCGCACGCGACCTCCGCCGATGCTCATTGAACACCAGGTTTCGCACGATCGTAAACATCCACGTCTTGAACTGCGCCGTCGCCCGGTAACTCCCCGCCGCCCGGTAGACGCGCACAAAGACCTGCTGCGCCAAGTCCTGTGCCTCCACCGGGTCTCCGAGCATTTTCGCGATGGTTCCGTAGACCGCTCCCTCGTGCTTCTCGATCAAGTCCCGCAAGGCCGACTCATCCCCGGCGGCGATGCGCGTCATGAGTGCCTTGTCGTGCGCGTCGGAAACGTTTGCCGCGCCACGCTCGTCATCGTATCGAATCTCGTCCTTCATCGCCGTCCCTTAACCTACCGTTTGTCTTCCACCGGCACAAACATCATCCGCTTGCCTTTGCCCGCCTCTGGCCGCATGTTACTGTTCTTATGGCAGGCCATTCCCGCTGGGCAAAAGTCAAACATTACAAGGGCGGCATCGATCAAAAACGGGGCAAGCTCTTCAGCAAACTCTCCAAGGAAATCTCCGTCGCATCGAAAATGGGCGGCGGCGACCCCAACTTCAACCCCCGCCTCCGGCAGGCCATCGCCACCGCCCGCGGCGAAAGTATGCCCGTCGATAACATCGAACGCGCCATCAAGCGCGGCACCGGCGAACTCGATGGCGCGGCCTACGAAGAAATGACCTACGAAGGTTACGGCCCTGCCGGAGTTGCCATCCTTGTCGAGGCCGCCACCGATAACAAAAACCGCTCCGCCGCCGAAATCCGCCTCATCTTCCACGATAACCATGGCCACCTCGCAGGCTCCGGCAGCGTCGCCTGGATGTTCCACCGCAAGGGCCTCATCACCCTCGATGCACCCGGCCTCTCCGAGGACGACATCATGCTCGCCGCCCTCGATGCCGGCGCCGAGGACGTCCGCTCGCACGAGGACATCATCGAAATTATCACCCCGCCCAACAACACCCTCGACGCCGTCTCAAAGGCCCTTGAGAAAGCTAAAATCCCCATCGCCAGCGCCAAACTCAGTTACATCCCCGGTAATTTGAGCCCCGTCACCGACCCTGTCTTGGCGGAACAAGTTCTGGCTTTGCTTGAGGCCCTCGACGATCATGACGATGTCCAGACGGTCCATGCGAATTTCGATATGGCCCCCGACCTTCTTGCCCGGATGGGATAGAATCCCTAACAATCTCTGTAACAGTTTCTTAGATGTACTTTCGGATAGATCGCGCTTGCTTGTTCCTTTCCTTTCCTACAATCTCCCTCCCATGAGCGAATGGTATTACGCCTTAAACAACGAACAAAAAGGCCCGATCAACGAATCGGAGCTCAAGGAGAATCTCGCCGCTCACAAATTGCCTGCGGACTCCCTCGTTTGGAAGGACGGTATGGACAACTGGACTCCCGCCAATCAGGTGCCCGCCCTCTCTTTTCGCCAACCTCCCGCTCCCGCCAAGATCCAGCCCACCACCGTTATTCCCAAAACCTCCGCCGTCACTGCGCCCGCTTCGACGCCGGCAACGGAGACGCCTGCCGCCTCCAATCCCGATTCGACCAAGCCCGTCGAGCTCTCGTCGATCGTGGGGAAACCGGAAGCTCTCGAAGTCACCGTCGAGGACGCGGAAAAAAACAAAATCGCCGGAGTCTTCGCCTACGTCCCCTTCTTGTTCTGGTTGCCTCTCCTTCTCGCCAAGGATTCTCCCTTCGGGAAATACCACGCCAATCAGGGACTCGCCCTCTTTCTCCTTGAGATTGCTTTCCGCATCTTTCTGGCTGTGATCGGTCTCACCTCCTTCATCCTGCCGGGAGACATCAGCTGGCTCCTCGGTTTTTTCCAGGTGATCAATTTGGTGCCCCTCGTCCTGATCATCCTGGGAATTATTAACGCGGCCAACGGCAAGTGCGTGCCGCTTCCGGTCATCGGCGGCGTCAAGCTGATCAAGTAGCCGGACACTTCGTAATAACCGCTCGCGCTTGCTCCTTTCCTGCGCGATGCTGGTGACGTGCTCACCCGCAACACCGACTACTCCGCCGTCAAGGAGGACCTCGCCCATCAGGCGCCCGAAGCGATTGCGGGGATGTTCGGTCGGGTCGCGCCCCGTTACGACCTGATGAACCGGGTGATGGGCGGAGGGCTGGACCTCTATTGGCGGCGTTGCCTGGTGCAGGCCGTGGCCAAGCAGCAGCCGGCCCGCGTGCTGGACCTGGCCACGGGCAGCGGGGATGTCCTCTTGGCTTTGGGGCGACACCGGGCCTACACCGAGACGGCCATCGGGGCGGACTTCTGCCTGCCGATGCTACGGGAGGCGCAGGCCAAGAAGGTGGTCAACCTCCTCGCCGCAGACGGGCTGTGCCTGCCCTTTGCCGACGGAACTTTCGATGCGGTGACCATCTCGTGGGGACTGCGGAACTTCTCGGACCGGCTGGCGGGATTGCGGGAGATGCGGCGGGTCCTGCGCCCCGGAGGGCGGGTCTATGTGCTGGAGTTCTCCCACCCTCCGTCGTGGCTGGCGCCGCTCTACTTCTGGCACATGCGGCACCTGATGCCGAAGTACGCCCAGTTCATTACCCCGGAGCGGGGGGCGTACGAGTACCTGGGGGACTCGATCCGGGCGTTCCCGCACCAGGGGCGGCTGGCGGAGATGATGGTGGAGGCGGGGTTCCGGGCGGCGGGGTGGACGAACCTGACGCTGGGGATTACGGCCCTGCATGTGGGGGAGGTTTAGGGGGGGTGAATTTGGCTTAAATGTGCTATTAAATTAGGGCAGACTGGG
>CAJCII010000040.1 GCA_903970335.1 Bacteroidota bacterium
CCCCCCCCCCCGATGTGCCTTGGGCGCTTTTGAAGTTCGACCCTGCGGGTTAGTGAGCACTCAAGAGAAGCTACTGATCTCTGCAAAACAGGCTGACGTGCTCTGCGCCTGACTGAGGCTGTCATTCTGTTATGCCGCCCTCAATAATTTGACAGGTATAGATTAAATTCGACTGAATTCAGTCCCTGACGCTTTCCCTGATGGTGATTTGACTATTTATGGATCGATGAGCGGAACCGAGCCGCCGGGGCCCATGATCAGTCTCGATCCACGTTGACCCGAAAAGAAACTCCAGAGCCACTGGCCCGCCACTCGGAAACGATTGCCCGGAGAGCCAAGAAAAATGAGATGAACTACCGCCCAAACCATAAATGCCACGCGTCCTGCCATGCGGAGTTTTCCGACTTCAAGCACGGCAAATTTCTTTCCGATGACAGCCAGGTTACCTTTGTCGAAATAACGAAAAGCAGGCGGAGGCGGATAGCCCGCTAGACGAGACGAAATCACGCGTCCCACATGTTTTCCCTGTTGCATGGCGACTTGGGCCACTCCTGGGAGGAATTTGTTGTTGCCAATATCGAAAGCAGCCGTATCGCCGACAACGAAAATCCCCGGCTGCCCCGGCACCTCACAATGGGAGTCGACTTTAACCCGGCCTTTTTCCAGGGGCACGCCCAACCATTTTCCGACCGGTGAAGGCGTGACTCCGGCCGTCCAAATGACCGTTCGACTGGGAATGCGCTCGCCGTTAAAGACGACCCCATGGGCATCCACCTGAGTGACCCTTGCGCCGGTGCGAATCTCGACGCCCATTTCCTCAAGATGCTTCTGCGCCGATTTGGCTAAATCTTCATGAAAGGAAGGATGCGGGGACCGCTTTGGACAAGAATGATTCGTGCGGTTTGCGGTTTCACCCGGCGGAAATCCGAAGACAACGTGTAACGACGCAGCTCCGCAATGGCTCCGGCCAACTCGACTCCGGTGGGTCCACCTCCGACTAGTACGAAGGTCAGCAGGTCGCGATGCTTATCCGGGTCGTCCTCCATCTCGGCAAACTCGAAGGCAAGAAGAATTCGGTCCCGGATGGTGGTGGCATTGATCGCCTCTTTGAGACCGGGGGCGAACGGAGCGAACTCCTCATGTCCAAAATAATTATGCGAAGCCCCGGTGGCGAAGACCAAATAGTCGAAATTCAAAGGCTCCGCGCGATGGTTCAGATAATCGAGGAGGATATGGCGTGTCGATAAGTCCACGCCGACAACCTCGCCCAAACCTACCGTGACATTGCGCTGCTGACTAAACATTTGGCGCAGCGGCGTGATGATGTCTACCGGGCCCAACATGGAGGTTGCTACCTGATAGAGCAGAGGCTGAAAAAGAAAGTGGTTCGACTTGCTGATGAGTAACACCCGGGCTTTGGCCCGTGCAAGTGAGCGGACCACGGCAAGACCGCCGAAACCTCCGCCAACCACTACGACAAGGGGGCCATCGGTATTTGTGGGTATTTCCATTATTTTCCGTTTTTGTGTAAGGCGGTTTCAGCATCGGGATGCTCCTGCATCCGGTCAAAACTCGAATCTTCATTTGAATTGTCGGGCTGCCTTGGTATGGGAAGTCCCGCCCTTTCGTAAAGCTTGTTCAACTGCTCTCGCAATTCCGCGTTAATGCGAGATTGGTCATCTGGTTTTGTGCCTTGAGATTCCGGGGTGGTTTCTTCAATTGTTCGGGGTTTGACTCTGAACAGCCGGAGCATGACAACGAAGAAAACGGGCACGAAGAATATCGCCAGAACAGTCGCTGCGACCATGCCACCGACCACGCCCGTCCCGATGGCGTTTTCCCCGCCCGATCCCGCACCCGTGGAAAGAGCCAATGGTAGCACGCCGGAAATGAAGGCGATGGAAGTCATGAGGATGGGGCGCAATCTTTGTTGGGCAGCATGAATGGTCGCCGCCAGCAGTTCTGCGCCCTGGTCGAAATTGGCCTTGGCGAATTCAACAATCAGGATGGCGTTCTTGGCCGAAAGTCCGATGGTGGTTAAAAGGCCAACCTGGAAAAAGACATCGTTATCGAGTCCTCGCCACAGCGTAGCCAGGATCGCCCCGAGCACGCCCAAGGGAACTACCAACAAAACTGCGATCGGAATCGACCAGCTTTCATAGAGCGCCGCGAGGCAGAGAAAAACCACGACCAGAGAGATCGCGTAGACAGCACCTGCCTGCGAACCTGCTTTCACCTCCTCGTAAGATAATCCGGTCCAATCGTACGAGACTCCGGCGGGGAGTTTCTTGGCGAACTCCTCCATCTTGGCTATCGCCGAACCGGTGCTGACGCCAGGGACAGGCTGGCCGAGAATTTCAATTGATGATACGCCGTTATAACGTTCGAGCTTTGGAGAGCCGGTGGTCCATATGCCCGTGGCAAAAGCGGCGAACGGAACCATCTGTTGATCGGAGTTCCGGGTGTACCAGTTGTTAAAGTCCTGCGGAAGCATTCGGAACTCGTCGTCGCCCTGGATAAAGACACGCTTGATCCGCCCGCGATCAACGAAATCGTTGACGTAACCCGATCCCCAAGCGGTCGAGAGTGTGCTGTTGACGTCCTCAAGAGAAAGCTTGAAAGCGCTCGCCTTCTCGCGATCAATGTCGAATCGAAATTGCGGTTCGTCATCCAGACCATTGGGCCGGACGGCCACGAGTTGCGAATCCTTACCGGCCAGACCCAGAATCTGGTTTCGCGCTTCCATCAGTTTGGCATGCCCAAGATTGCCGCGATCGAGCAGTTCAAAATCAAATCCTGTCGCGTTTCCGAGCTCGATGACTGCCGGTGGAGCAAAGGCGAAGGCCATGGCGTCCTGGATTTTTGAAAAGCGGCCCATCGCTCGTTTGGCAATGGCTTGCACCTTGTTTTCAGCGCCCTTGCGGAGCGACCAGTCTTTCAGCGAGACAAAAGCCAGACCGGAACTTTGTCCTCGCCCGCCAAAGCTGAAACCTTCCACGGTAAAGACGCTGCTTACGTTGGCCTTTTCTTCCGTGAGGAAGTAATCCCGAACGGTGTCCAGCACTTGACCGGTACGACCGATGGTAGCGCCTGCGGGAGTATTGACCTGGACAAAGAGAATCCCCTGGTCTTCATCGGGAAGAAATCCAGTCGGGAGCCGGGTGAAGAAAAAAATCATTCCACCGACAATCACCAGGTAGATCATCATGCAAAGAAAAGTCATACCCAAGAGGTACTTCACCCCGGATTCGTAAGCTTTATTGGTTCGTCGAAACCCCCGGTTAAAGTAACCGAAAGGGCCCGTATTTTTCTGTTGGTGTCCCTTTTCCACCGGCTTCAGGAGCGTGGCGCAAAGAGCCGGAGTAAAGATCAAGGCGACCAGAACGGAGAGCAGCATGGCTGAGACAATCGTGATCGAGAACTGACGGTAAATAACGCCGGTCGAACCAGGAAAAAATGCCGCCGGAAGGAACACCGCCGACAAAACGAGCGCGATGCCGACCAGCGCGCCGGTAATCTGGTCCATCGACTTGCGCGTGGCGTCGCGAGGCGAGAGTCCTTCTTCCGTCATCAGACGCTCGACATTTTCGATGACCACAATGGCATCGTCCACCAGAAGACCGATGGCCAGAACCATGCCGAACAACGTCAGGGTGTTGATGGAGTATCCCGCAATGGAGAGGACGGCGAATGTTCCCAGCAGGACGACCGGGACGGCAATCGTCGGGATGAGCGTTGCCCGAAGATCTTGCAGGAAGACGTACATGACCACGAAAACAAGTGCAATGGCTTCGGCCAGCGTCTTGATGACGCCCTCAATGGATATCCGAACGAAAGGTGTCGTATCGTAGGGATAGCCGACCTTGAGGCCGGGAGGGAAAAGAGGCTCCAACTTGGCGATGGTCGCTTTGACCGCTGCCGCCGTGTCCAAGGCGTTCGCGCCTGCGGCCAATTTAATTGCCAGGCCCGCCGCCTCCTGGCCGTTATACTTGGACTGAAGGGAGTAGCTTTCCGGTCCAAGTTCAACCCGGGCCACATCCTTCAGCCGGACCTGTGATCCGTCCGGGTTAACTTTCAAAAAGATGTTTCCGAATTGCTCGGGCGTTTGCAGCCGGGACGGCCCCAGCACGGTGGCATTGAGTTCCTGCCCATTGATGCTGGGAAGCCCTCCAATTTCGCCTGACGCCACCTGCACATTCTGGTTCGCGATCGCCGCGGAGATATCGGAAGGCATCAATGAATAATTATTGAGCTTGGCCGGATTCATCCAAATGCGCATGGCGTACTGCGAACCGAAAAGTTGATAGTCGCCGACCCCTTCTGTGCGACTTACCGGGTCTTGCACGGTCGAGGCGATAAAATCGGCAATATCCGAAGTTTTCAATTTTCCATCGGTGGAGACAAACCCGACCACGATCAGAAAGTTTTTGGTGGCCTTGGCCACGCGGATGCCCTGCTGTTGTACTTCCGGTGGCAGAAGCGGCGTTGCCAGCGTCAGCTTGTTTTGCACCTGGACCTGGGCGATGTCCGGGTTGGTACCCTGCTCGAAATTGAGCGTGATGGTCATGCTCCCGTCCTTATCGCTTTCCGACGAGAAGTAGATCAGATGATCGATGCCACTCAGTTGCTGCTCGATGACCTGGACAACCGTGCTTTGGACAGTCTCTGCAGATGCTCCCGGATAGGTAACCGTAATGGCCACCGAAGGCGGGGCGATGCTGGGGTATTGCGCCACCGGGAGAACCTTGATCGCCAGGCAACCCGACAGCATCAGGATGATGGCGATGACCCAGGCGAAAACCGGATGATCGATGAAGAACTTCGACATGGTGGACCTATTGCGCTGCCATCCCCGACGCTTGCTCGGTCGCATGGACCGTTGCGCCGGGCTTGGCTTTCTGAATGCCGGAGATAATGACCCGATCGCCCGCTTGGAGACCACCCGTCACCAGCCAGTCGTTCTTGATCGCGCGGTCGGTTTGAATGGTCCGCAATTCGACTTTGCTATCCTTCGTTACCACGAGGACAGTGTGATTCCCCTGCGGATCATTGGTCACGCATTGCTGCGCGACGAGAAGCGCGTTTTCGCTGATCCCCTCCTCCAAGTGCGCGGTCACAAACATTCCCGGCAGAAGAAGATTGGACGAGTTCGGAAAAACCGCGCGCAGGATAACCGACCCGGTCCCCTGGTCCACGGTAACCTCGGCGAACTGGAGACGTCCCGGTTGGTCATACTTGCTGCCATCCTCGAGGGTCAGAGTGACTTGTGCCTCGTTATCGCCGACAGCCTTGATTTGGCCGCTGGCGATCTCACTTTTGAAACGGAGCAACAAGGACGTCGATTGTGGGATATCGACGTAAATCGGGTCGAGTTGCTGTACCGTGACCAGGTTGGTGGTTTGATTGGTGGTAACGAGCGCACCCTCGGTGATGGAACGCCCCGTCCTTCCCGTAATGGGAGAAAGAACTTTGGTATAAACGAGATTGATTTTGGCTGTATCCAGTGCCGCCTGGGCCGACTCGACATCGGCCTGGGCCTGTCCTTGGTTGGATATCGCCGTATCGAAGTCGGCTTTGCTAATCGCGTTGGAATTCTTGAGCATCTGGTAACGTTCCCCCTGCGCGTTGGCCGAAGCGAATTCAGCCTTGGCGTGATCCAGTGCCGCCTCGGCACTCTTCTCTGCTGCTTCGTAAGGAGCAGGATCGATTTGATAAAGTTGCTGTTGGGCCTGGACGAGACCGCCTTCCGTAAACATGCGCTTGAGAATGACGCCGCTAATCTGCGGACGCACATCCGCGATGCGGTAGGGTGAAGTCCGACCGGGCAAATCGGTCGTTAGGGTCACGGACTGGGGAGCTAGCGTCACAACGGTTACTTCCGCTGGCGGCTGTCCAGGGCTACCCGGCCCTCCGTTTTCTGGAGGTGCTTTCCCGCAGCCTCCCAATGTGAGGACAAGAATTATCCCCAAGTAAGACTTGAGTCTGAATTGCTGGATCTCGAAACGACAGCTCCTCAAGAGGTTCCTTTGGGCTCCGCTCGAGCTTTGGAGAATCTGCGTGTGTCGGAATGGGTGTCGTAAGTCATGGTTCGCCTGGATTCACTTTCCCCCGCCTTACGACGATAAACCGTGGGCGTGCCCTCCGCCATACGGTCTTCACCCCATGGAAGGTAGGGGACTGCCCTGCTCAACTGGCCATTGAAGAGGATGAAGTCGAATCAAAGTTATGGCCACTTGTCAGGGCCAAGACTTCCCCCGCGACACACCGAGCTAAATGCCAACATCGGATCGACCTGCTCTTGTAACTGCGGGCTTAAGATCGGTTCCTGAAGCCCTCTTCCTCTTCGGCCCTCTGCAGTCCTCTGGGCGAAACTCCCCCTCACCGACTCCCCTCCGCACTCGTCAGCGGGGCTTCCATCCCGCCATCTATGGCTATCATCGGCTGAAAAAGTGCGGTAATCGTTACCCCGATCAGAAAAAAGAAAAACACACAGCCGATCCCCACGATCCAAATCGCCGCCCGATAACGCCTCCATACCGCCGCGATCCCGCCCACCGGCCACACCACCGCCAGTAGCGCCAGCGGAATCTGGTCCTCCATAATAAACTCCGTTAGTCCCGGCAGCCGCTGCCCCGGCAACGCATCCTGAAAAATCTGCTCGAACTTCGGCACAATAAAAAGCGCCAGAAAAACATTGATCCCGCCCAAAGCCACGAGAACCACCAGACTCGCCATCAGCCACGCCCGACCCGTCTCTGGCGCGGCGCTCATCAGACCTTCCCCGTCAGGTACTCCAAAATCTGCACCGCGTTCCATGCCGCGCCCTTGAGCAGCTGGTCCCCGCTCACGAACAACGCCAGCCCCCGCGGATGCGACAGGTCCCGCCGAATCCGCCCCACCAACACATCGTGCTGACCGCTCGCCTCCAGTGGCATCGGAAAATGATTCTTCTCCCGGCTGTCCACCACCTTCACCCCCGGTGCCTTGGAGAGAATCTCCCGCGCCTCCTCCGGCGACAGCTCCCGTCGCGTCTCGATCACAATCGACTCGCTATGCGCCCGCAACACCGGCACCCGGATGCACGTCGCCACAATCGGTAGGTTCGGCTCGTGGAAAATCTTCCGCGTCTCCTCGATCACCTTGTTCTCCTCCTCGTTGTACCCGTTCTCCGCGATCGCCGTATTGTGCGAGAACACATTGAACGCGATCTGGTGCGGAAACACCTCCCGCTTCAACGGCTGTCCCGTCGCGTGCGCGTGCGCCTGCGCCTCCAGCTCCGCCATCGCCTGCGCCCCCGCCCCACTCGCGCTCTGGTACGTCGAAACGATGATCCGCTCGATGTGCGCTGCCTGATGCAGCGGCCACAGCGGCACCCCCAAAATAATCGCCGAGCAATTCGGCACTGAAATAATCCCGTGATGGTTCTTCAGGTCCCCCGCATTGATCTCCGGCACCACCAGCGGCACCTCGGCCTTCATCCGGAACGCCGACGAATTGTCGATCATGATCGCCCCCGCCTTCCGGCACGCCTCTGCGTACTCCCGCGACCGCGTCGCCCCTGCGCTGAACAGCGCATAGTCCACCTCCGCAAATGCCGACGCCCGAAGTTCCTCGATCGCCAGCTTCTTCCCCTGGAACTCCACCTTCTTCCCCACCGACCGCGTCGAGGCCAGCGCCTTCAGGTGGCTTACCGGAAAGTTCCGCCTTTCTAGCGTGCGAAGAATCTCCTGCCCCACCGCTCCGGTGGCGCCGACAACTGCAATGCGATACGAATTCATGGGCCTACTACTATGCGACACCTTCGCCCCATAAGCAATCCTCCATGGTAGCCGTCGATCTCCGAGCGACGGTCTCTCCTTGAAGGGCGAGGCTCCTTCAGCCGGTAGCCCTCGACCTCCGTGCGACCGAACCCGAGCGCAGCGAGCCATCCCATCCACAAAAATAACGAACCGTCATCCCAAGACATCCAAGCGCCGGGGCTTTTTGTGTTGATCATAAACGCCTTGCAAAAGGCGTCATGAGGAGCAAAGGCGAGCCAAACGATACGGCTTGAACCCCAGACCTACCCGAGCCGACGTCGAAGGACCTTGCCCGCCCTGACCACCGACCCGAATCGCGCCAAACGCACTCCGGTTCGTCAAGGCTGGCTCTCGCTTCCCGCTCCGGCAATAAACCAAGCCCGTCCTCCCCCTGCGCGATCTGTCACCTCACTCCACTCGTTGCTCCCAACTTTAGCCCCTTGTCTCGAGTCCTTGCCTCTGACGATCTAAGTTCTTACTTCTCAGTTCTCCGTTCTCAGCCCCCCCTCCTGTTTTCATGATTTCATGTTTTCCTGTTAAAAAATTCCGTAATTCCGTTAATTCCGTCAAAACTTCAGTCTTCCCCGTTCCCCGTTCTTAGTTCTTAGTTCTCAGCCCCCCTTCCTGTTTTTCTGATTTCATGCTTTCCTGTTAAAAAATTCCGTAATTCCGTTAATTCCGTCAAAACTTCAGTCTTCCCCGTTCTAAGTTCTTAGTCCTAAGTTCTCAGCCCCCCATGAACCCACGCCTCCCCCTCTGGCCCGTCCTCGCCGGACTCCTCTTGAGCCTCCTCTCGTCCGAAGCCCCACGGGTCCTCCCTCCCGCCGTCGCGCAAGGCTTCCCCTTCCATGCCTGCTGCGTCGTCCTTTCTTCTGCCCTCTTCTCCACCGGCCTGTTCTTGTCCCTCTACGGCCTCTTCACTCGCCCCCTCCACCGCTACCGCTTCGTTTTGCCCCTCTTCTCCAGCCTCGCCATGCTCGCCATCGGCCTGAATCTCTATTTCTCCGGCTATGTCCAGACCGCCCAACGGCTCGGCTCCTACCGGCCCATCGGCGCCGAATCCGGCGTCCTCGCCCAACTCGTCGAAAAACTCAACGCCTCCCCTTCTTCCTTCGACAAAAAAAGAATCGCCGAAAGTGCCTACCTCCTCTTCGGCGTCCAACTCGATTACCCCGTCCCGGACGGTCGCCTCGCGATTTATGTCCCCTCGTCACAGGACCTCGCCTCCCGCCAAAAAATCGAAGAGGGAGCCGCCCAAGCCGCGAATACCAAGGGCCTCGTCCTCGATAAAATCCAGCGCGACCTCACCTGGTTCCGTTGTTTTTTCGGCCTCTACCTCGGCACCTTCTTTCTCGTCTTCTTCCTCGGCTCGCTCCTTCTCCTCATTAAAAAACCGGCTCCAATCGCCAATCTCCTCCCTTGACCTTCGGTCCACCCTCGCCTTGCTTAGTTTGATCGCCATGCAGCTCCTCACCCAATACCTCATCATTGGCCTCGGCGGTGCCCTCGGCAGCATGCTCCGCTTCGGACTCGCCATGATGATCGACACCGCCGTCACCAACCCCGGCGCCACCAAAACCGGCCCCCTCTTCCCCTGGGGCGTCATCGTCGTCAACATCACCGGCTGCTTCGTCATCGGCTTCTTCAACGGAATCTCCGCGCCCGACGCCCGCTTCATCCTCAGCCCCCTCATCCGCCAGTTCGTCATGATCGGCATCCTCGGCGGCTACACCACCTTCTCCTCCTTCAGCCTCCAGACCCTTAACCTCGCCCAGGACGGCCAATGGTGGGCCGCTGCCGCCAACGTCCTCCTCTCCGTTGTGCTATGTTTGGTTGGCGTCTGGCTCGGCGCCGTGCTGGCCGGTCAGATCAACCAAATCAGGTGACCCCTTATGGAAATCCCCCAGGACGCCCTCCTCCTCCGCATCTTCATCGGCGAAAGCGACCGCTGGCAGCACCGCCCCCTCTACGAAGCCATCGTCCTCCGGGCCCGCGAACTCCATCTCGGCGGCGCCACCGTCCTCCGTGGCCCCATGGGCTTCGGCAAGACCAGCCGCCTCCACACCGCCAAGGTCCTCGAGCTCTCCATGGACCTTCCCCTCGTCATCGAAATCGTCGAAAGCGAAGAAAAAATCAACGCCTTCCTCCCCGAACTCGACCAAATGATCTCCGGCGGCCTCGTCACCCTCGAAAAAGTCAAAGTCCTCCACTACCGCGGCCAAAAGAGGGACTAAAATCGCCTCCCCAACTCGCTTTCCTCAAGCCTTCGCCCGCCCCAGCTTCCGCCGGATCGCCCCCACCAGCTCCATTGACTCCGGCACCCCCAGCGCCACCGTCAGCCCGAAATACACCCCCCCCGCCACCCCGATATTCCCGAACAGGATCGCCGCCCCCAGCAGGGAGTGGGTCGTCCGCGTCGCCAGCAGCCAGTGGTCCCCCGCGAACACCGTCAGCCCGCAGGCGAAGGAGGCCGCCGCCACCCGCCAGAAGAACCCGATCCAGTCCCCCACCGTCCCCACCTCGATCTTCTTCTGGATCGCGTAAAGCAGTTGCAGGAAATTCAGGATCGCCACCGACCCCGTCGTCAGCGCCAGCCCCACATGCCCCAGCCCGAGGTAATAGTAGAGCACAAAGCACAGCCCCAGGTTCAGCGCGATGCCGGTCAGCGCCACCCGCGCCGGAGTGAAGAGCACCACATTCCGCACGAAGTGGGAGAAGGAACCCCAGAAGCTCGTGCCCGGTTGCGGCTCGAAGCGCGGCGGCTGCATCGCGTAGAAGCAAGGCACCAGAATCTTGATGCCCGAGTAGCCCGCCAGCCCGACGGTGTAGGCCTGCAAGGCCAGCGCCGTCTCCGCTGTGCTGTGGGCGGTAAAGGTGCCGTGCTCGTAGATAAGTTGGATCACCGGTTGCGCGACCACCGCCAGTCCGAGCGAGGCGGGCAGCGTCAGGTAAAAGCCGAAGCGCAGCGCGTCCTCCACCGTCTTGCCGAAGGCCTTCAGATCGTTCAGCGCATGTTGCCGCGCTACGGCGGGAAGCGTCACCGTGGCGATGGCGACCCCAAATATGCCAATGG
>CAJCII010000041.1 GCA_903970335.1 Bacteroidota bacterium
GACGTTTTCGCCGTAGGCCTGCTGGTTGATTTCGTCCTTCACCTCGATCGAGCTGCCGCCGAAGGTCGCGCCGCCGAAGAGTCCGCCCGAGTCGCGGTAGACGAGCACGGCGTGTTCTTCCAGTTGCCGCGTCGTCTCGCTTTCGACCCCGGTGTCCTGGCCGAGCGTGCCCGTCGCGGTCGCGTCCCACTTCACTTTGCCTTCGCCGACGAATTGCCCGACGGCGGCTTCCGTATTGAGGACGATGACGTAGCGGATGGTGGAAAAGCCGATTTGTGCCCCGAGGCTGGCCCCGCTGATGTTGAAGGCCGAGGGCGCACGCCAGACCGCCCCCATGGGCCCCATGTGACGGACGATGAGAATGCCTTCCCCGCCCTGTCCCCCGATGCCGATCCCGGCCTTGGTGATGGTGCAAATCGCGATGCCTTTGGCGTTGACGAGAATTTCAGGCGGGATGGGGTCGGCCGAGCCCTGACGCTTTTCCAGAATGTCGGTCGCATCGCGGACGCGGTCCCTCATCGTACCGGCGTGGGCGCTGAGGGAGGTGAGGAGGAGGACGGCCAGGGCAGTCGAAAGGAGATGTTTCATGTCTAGGTTAGGATTTATCGGGAAACGGCGTGGTGATAAAGATATTTTGTTTTTGGTCATAGGGGCGCTGCCTGCGCCGGGTTGCCCATGACTCGATCCCCAGGCCGATCCTGCTGTCCTTATTTATTGAAGGACTTTAGCTTGGCGATGACGGCATCGGGGCCGCTGCCCGGGTCGTAGCCGGTCTGGCGCCCAAGTTCCTTGCCGTCGGCGCTGAGGACAATCAGGGTCGGGAACCCTTCGATGTTGAATTTGTCCTTCAGGTCGTTGTTTTGTTTTTGCAGATCGTCGGGGAGTTGTTTTTCCTGGGGAAAATCGACGGTGACCTCGATGTAATTTTTATCGGCGAAATCTTTGAACGACTGCTCGGTGAAGACCTCCTTGTCGAGCAGCTTGCAATAGCCGCACCAGTCGGAGCCGGTGAAATCGAGCAGGACGAGTTTTTGCTGGCTCTTGGCCTGATCGAGGGCGGCTTTGTAGTCGGTGGTCCAGTCGGCCCGGAGGCCGAGGATGGAAGTGGAAAGAAGCGCGAGGGTGAGAAGGAGCGTTTTCATGGGGTCAAGGGTAATGGGTAAGCATCGTATGTTAGGAGTGTGGAGTCAAATGGGGCAACGCACCGCTGCCAGCGCGCGATGCTTACGCGGGCTCGGTTACATTGCTTATGAACTTGGACGAACTACGCCTGGGCTATATTCCCGCGTTCGCGCCATGGCGCCTGGTCTCAGGATGGGATCTTAAGGCTCATGACGAAGAAGTATGCTTTAACTTGCCGAGTTTGCGCCGCAAGTGTTCGCAGGCGTAGTGGAGCCGCGAGTTGACCGTCCCGGGTTTGCAGCGGAGCAGTTGGGCGGTTTCCTCCAGGCTGAGTTCGTCGATGAGCCGGAGTTGGACAACGGCGCGGTGTTCCACGCTCAGGTCGTTCATGGCGATGAGGATGGACTGGCGAAGGTCCGCGTTTTCGAGGCCGGTACTGGCGGCGGAAGGGACTTCTCCTTCCGGCATGCACGGCTGATTTTCGTCCTCGGTGACGGGGGCAAGGAACGAAAGCCAGCGTTCGGTGCGTTGCTTTTTGCGGACGGTGTCCAGGGCCTGGTTGATGGCGATGCGATAAAGCCAGGTCCCGATCTGGGACTGCCCCTCGAAGCGGCGGATATCGCGATGGGCCTTGATGAAAGTCTCCTGGACCACATCGTCGGTGAGGGAGGGGTTGTTCAGGATGCGCTGGACGCTGCTCCAGAGGCGAGGGTAGTGGTCGTGGTGCAGTTCTCCCCAGGCCGCTTCCTCGCCGGCCAACAGCCGGGGCAGGAGTTCGCGCGTTGTGTCCACCTTATGATTTTAGGGGGTGGCCGGGAAAAACCGAGCAGAGAGTTTCGGCGTCGCTCGTGCCAGAGAAAAAGAATTCACGCGGCAGGCTTTTTGAGGTGGAATGATCGCCATGCCGGGCATGGCCCCGGACCGACTCTGGCCGAACCGTGACGCTGATTCATAACTACATCTACAAGGAGATCGTCCTGTTGACCGGGGCGATCATCGGTGTGCTGACCTTTTTGCTCGTGGCGGTCAACATGGTTAAGGTCGTGCAGTTGATCATGTACACCGACCTGCCGATTTGGATCACCCTGCAATTCGTGCTCCTCGTGATTCCCTTGACGCTGACTATCACGATTCCGGCGGGATTGCTGGCGGCGGTAATGATCGTCTTCGGGCGGATGTCGTCGGATCGGGAACTGTTGGCGTTGAAGGCCTCGGGGATCGGTCTTGCCCCGATCGTCGCTCCGGTGGTGGTCATTGCCATGGGGCTCACCGTAATCGACTACTGGCTCGTGGCCTATGTCGTGCCCGAATGCCAGAAGGAGTCCAACGAGATGAAGCACGAGATCGTCACCAACAATCCCCTCGCCTTGTTTAACCCGGAAGTGGTCGGAGACAAGATTCCGGGCTGGCGCATTTATTTTTCCAAGAAAGAGGGGACGGAGCTCGACGACGTCCTGCTCTGGCAGTTGAGCGATGACGGACATGTCCAGGCCTCCGTGCGTGCCGACCGGGCCGTCATCAACCTCGATTTGGAGCATCAGCAATTGGTGATGATTTTGATCAACGAGCGCCAGGAGGTATATCCGGGCGACAACGACGGCGACGTGCGAGACGCACTCAAAGTCCATTGGGGCGGCAAGTCCGATCAGTTCCCCGAGACGGTCTCGCTCAACAGCTTTTACGACAGAGTGCAGAGGAGGCTGGCTTGGATGACGTTGCCGGAAATCGAAGACATCATCATCGCGATGCAGACCGCTCCGACGGGGGAACAGGCTTCACCCTACCTGACGGAGTTGCAGGCGCGCATCTCGGTTTCGATCTCCGCCTTTACCTTTATCGTCGTGGGCATTCCGCTCGCGATCCAGACCCAGCGCCGGGAGACCTCCTGGGGCATTGTTTTCGCCCTCGCTATCGTCTTTATGTACTACTTTCTCGGCACCGTCGGACGCGGTCTCAAGTCCTACTCGGCGCTCTATCCCGAGTTGATCATCTGGATGCCGAATTTCCTGTTCCAGTCCATCGGCTTCTGGCTGTTTTACCGCGCGAACCGGAGATAGCCGGGTTGTTTTTTTACGAAAAATAGTTGCGAAGGCCCGAGCTTTGTACTACAAAGCGATATGACCGAATCCGATTACGCGGGCCGACAACTCCGGGTCATCCGCTCCCTCATGGAGCGCGCGACGATCTATCGCTCGCTCTCCGCCCCCACCGCCCTTGTCGGAGGGCTGCTCAGCTTCGGTGGCTTTGCGACTGCCTACTATGCCAAACATAACCGCCACGAACCCCTTTCCCCGAACCAATTCCTCATCGTCTGGCTCGTCATCCTCGGTCTCACCTGCTTCACCAATCTCGTCTTTCTTTCCCGCGGTGCCGCCCAGCGCGGGGAACGGTTCTTTTCGGCGGGAATGAAGTGCGCCCTCATGAGCGTGGCCCCCGCCTTTCTCGTCGCCGGAGCGCTGACCTTCATGGTTCACCGTCCCATCTTGCAAGCCCTGTTGTGGATCTCCTTTTACGGCATGGGCCTCCTTGCTACGCAGCATTTTGCGCCCCGATCCCTCATTGCGCTTGGCTGGGCGTTTTTCCTGACCGGTTGCGGACTCTTGCCCACTTGGAAGCACCTCTTTATGCCGCCGGGCCACGGCGAACCGTCCGCCCTCGTCGTGTCGGGTCTCATGGCGGCGACCTTTGGCGGTTACCACCTCGCCTACGCCGCCGTCGTCTGGGCACTTGGGGAGGAGAGGGTGGTCGCACCCGCCACGGTACCGGACGATGTTTGATTTCAGCCAACTCGATAAACTGATCCATGAAAAGGGAAGACTGGCCATCATGACTTTGCTCGCCGCGCGTGCCGATTGGCCCTTCCAAGACCTCAAGGCCGAATTGAAAATGAGTGACGGCAATCTTATCTCCCACCTCCGCACCCTCCACCAGGCGGGCTATGTTGCCTACCGCAAGGAAATCCTGACTCGTCCCCAGACCCGATACGAACTCACCGACCGCGGGCGCAAGGCCTTCCGCAATTACCTCCGCGTCCTCGAAGAAATGGTGAAAAGCGCCAAGACCTGATTTTTTATGTCAACACGCTTTGTAATACAAAGTAAAGGATACCATCCCCTATGACCATCCACCTCGGCAAGCTTTCCGATCTGTCCCCCAAGACCCGAACCGTCATCCTCATCGGCAGCCGTTCCAGCGATCACCTCCACGAACTCGTCCGCATCGCCGAATTCAAGGGCCGCGCCGCTTACCGCATCGAGACCGCCGACGAACTCCAGCCCCGCTGGTTTGCCGGACAGGAGGACATCGGCGTCGTCGTCGGTGCCGCTGACTTGGACCACGTCGTCCGTCGCGTCCTGGACCGCCTGAATCAGTTTGCCGCCGCGCAGGTTCGGGGCATGCTGGAGGGCGTGGCCCAATGAACGATAACCATCCCACGACCATTCCCAGTCAGCCCGAACCGCTCCCTCCGGTTCCCCGCTCCATGGCCGAACCGCCCGTCTATCTCGGGCGCATCCTGCTCGGGCTGATCGTCTCTGTCGCGACCTTCGATCTCTGCTTCTGGACCTCGGATCCATTCGGATTTTCCCTCGCGATTTTTTTCCCTGTCCTTACCGGGATCGTTCTCGCGAACCGCAGTGCCCCGCGCTGGCCCTGGACCACGAAGCTACTCCTCATCCTCCTTGCCGGAGCGGCCTTCGCGGCGGTGCTCGAAACCGGCTTCGTTAATGTCCTCGTCCTGCTCCTCCTCACCGGTGCCTTGGCCGGCGATACCTATTATACGGAAGTCGCGTCGCCTTGGGGCCGCTGGCTTTCCCAGGCCATTTCTCTGTTGCGCGCGCCGGGCCGCGTCTTTTGGCTTGCCGGGCAAATCGTCGATGTCCTTTTCCGCGAGGGTGGCGGTTGGGTCGGTCGCCTTGCCGGTGGCTGCTTGCTTACCCTCCCCGCCCTGGCGCTGACCCTGATTTTTGCCGCGCTCCTCGCCTACGGCAACGCGGTCTTCGGCGACTGGGCCGGTCGCTTCTTCGCCGTCCTTTGGGACGAATTGGCCAGCTTCCTCGATCCCGTCCGCATCCTCCTCTGGGTCGTAATCGCTTTTCTCGTTCTGCCCCTGCTTCGCCCGTCCCGCGTCTCCGCCTGGTGGTGGGACTGGATCGAACGCCTGCCCCATGTGCCCGAGTTTTTACCTACCCGCGCCGCCATCTTCAGCAACGGTCTGACCCTTGCCATGCTCAATCTCCTCTTCCTCGTCGCTAATTTCGCCGATGCCCTCTATCTCTGGAGCAGCCAGACCCTTCCCGATTCGCTTTCCAGCAAAAGCTTCGTTCACGAAGGCGTCGCCGCGCTCATCGTCGCCACGCTCCTTTCCGCAGTCGTCCTCACCGCGATTTTCCAGCAGGCCCCCGCCGTTGCCCGGAACAATGGGTTAAAAGCACTCGCCGGATTCTGGATCGCGCAGAACCTCTTCCTCATGATCAGCGTCGCCCTACGCGTAAAGAATTACATCGTCGATTACAACATGACCGTCGATCGCCTCAGCGTCATCGTCTTCCTGCTCCTCGTCGCCACCGGCTACCTCCTGCTTGCCGTCAAAATCTTCCGGGACCGCTCGCTCTCCTGGCTCGTCGGCGGCTGCGTCCTCGCCGTCTTCGTTACTTTTTACGTCGTACAGTTCCTCGACCTCGCCGGTTGGTCCGCGAACTACAACGTCGCCCGCTGGGAAAAGGACCGCAACTGGAATCCCATGTTCTCCGAAATCCGCGCGTTGGGACCCGCCGCCTGGCCCGCCTTGCGCCACGCCCATGAAATCGATCCCTCCGTCGCCGTCCTCAACACCGATCCGCAGGCGGGATTCGTCAATGCCGCAACCGTTGATCGCGCCCAATTCGACTCGCAGCACTGGCGCGGATTCAGCCTCCGCGCCTGGCTCAATCGCTGGGCCTTGGACGATAAGAACTGACGTTTCGGCGACAATTGGACTATACTCAAACGCATGGAATTTGTCCTGGGATCTATCGTCGGCGGACTGCTCGCCGTCCTAGGCACCTGGCTCGTCCTCCGCACCCAATCGGCCACTTTGCTGGAACGTCTCGCCGCGCGTGAAACCCGCATCGCCGATTTGGAATCGCGCCTCGCCGCCGAAACAGCCCTGCTCACCGCCGCCCGCTCCGAAGCCTCTTCCCTGCGCGAAGCCGCCGCGACACTCGAGACCCGCCTGATCGAGGAGCGCAAGGCCTCCGAGGAAAAGCTCTCCGTTCTGCAGGAGGCCCAGGCCCGCTTGTCCGATGCCTTCAAGGCTCTCTCCTCCGAGGCGCTGAAGAGCAACAACGAGACCTTCCTCAGCCTCGCCCAGGCCACGCTCGAAAAATTCCAGGAAGGTGCCCGCAGCGACCTCGATAAGCGCCAGACCGCCATCGACCAACTCGTCAAGCCCGTGCAGGAGACCCTCCAGAAATTCGACACCAAGATCGGCGAGATCGAAAAGTCCCGCCTCGAGGCCTACGGCGGTCTCACCCAGCAGGTGCGCGGACTCGCCGACTCGCAGGTCACCCTCCAGCGCGAGACCTCGAATTTAGTCAAGGCCCTCGGCTCCCCGCGTGTGCGCGGACGCTGGGGCGAAGTCCAACTCCGTCGCGTCGTCGAGATCGCCGGAATGCTCGAGCATTGCGACTTCGACCAGCAGGTCCATCTCGAGGGCGACGACGGCATCCTCCGCCCCGACCTCGTCGTCCGTTTGCCCGGCGGCAAGAGCGTCGTCGTCGATGCCAAGACCCCCATGGCCGCCTACCTCGAGGCCATCGCCGCGCCCGACGAAGCGACCCGCCAGGCCAGGCTCGTCGAGCACGCTCGCAGCATCCGCGAGCACATGATCTCCCTCGGAAAAAAAGCCTACTGGGAGCAGTTTCAGCCCGCGCCCGAATTCGTCGTCCTCTTTCTTCCGGGCGAAAATTTTTACAGCGCCGCCCTTGAGCAGGAACCGACTTTGCTCGAGGAGCAGATGGCCAAGAACCGGGTCATCCTCGCCACGCCCACCACGCTCATCGCCCTCCTCCACGCCTTCGCTTACGGCTGGCGTCAGGAGGCGCTCGCCACCAATGCCCAGGCCATCAGCGAACTCGGTCGCGAACTCTACGACCGCATCGCCACCATGACCGGCCATTGGAGCAAAGTCGGTTCCGGCCTCAAGCGCTCCGTGGAAAGTTACAACGACGCCGTCGCCTCCCTCGAACGCCGCGTCCTCGTCAGTGCGCGCAAGTTCCGCGAGTTGAAGGCCAGCAGTGCCGCTGGCGAAATCGACGGCGCAGACCAGGTCGAGGTCGTGCCCCGCGTGCTGGCCGACAGTGCACCCGGTGTCGTTTCGGAGTCGCCGCCGAGATAGGACGTGTCCCTCCCGAGCGGTGGCGTCTTATTGGAGGGCGAGGCTCCGTCCGCGCCGCCCGAGCGCAGCAAGCCTTGTAATCTTCGGTTAAAAAATCCGTCATCCTTGTCGCGCTCGGTGTGTCGTTGAATTTAAGTGACAAACGCGGGAAAGGGCTTAACGTCTCTCTCCCTGCACTCGTGGCGAAATGGCAGACGCGCACGCTTGAGGTGCGTGTGGGGTAACCCATGGGAGTTCGAGTCTCCCCGAGTGCACTTTTCTTTTTTTTCAGCGTCTGCCCATTTTCAGAGTAAGTCCCTCACGCGCCACTGCTTGGCGTGATTTTTTCGACCAAATCGTTTTTGGAAAAGCGCGGCATTTTCGGCCAGTTGGGACGGCAAAAAAGGGGGCAATCGGGGGCAGTATTACAAGCTAACTACTACTAGCTAGCGCCTCGGCGTTCCGAAAAATCGCCCGGGGTCACAACTCCCCAGGGCAACTCAAGACCGGACTCCCCCTTTTTTCCTCGACCGACTTGGAAACCACATGCGCAAAGCCTCCGGTGGCGAGAAACCGCGCGATTTGCGCGCAACACCGCTTCGAGAGCAACAGACCGAAGTGGTTCAGCCGATACGTCACGTGGTCCCGGATGCCTTCCAACCGTGTTTCGTCCCAAAGCACCACGCCGTCGCTCGGACGCGGATGGGAACGAAAAACAGCCCCGATACCGAATGGATACGTCCCGGCCACCACGCCGAAATCCCGCGCCCCGCGCCAGATGCGATCTCGCGGATTCGTGATGTGATCGTAAACCGTGCGTCCAACCAGAAAGCGGCCCCACCGAGGATGAAACCGGCCGATGCGTCGCCCCACCCAGCAATCGAGAAAGGGCGAGCCGACGGCGACGATCCGCCCCGGTCGCGGGTCGGGCGATCGCTCGAAGACAAGCCGCGCCAAGACGCCTCCCATGCTGTGCCCCACCACGTGAACGACGCCACCCTCGGTCTCGCGAATAAATTCCCGCAGCCGCAGCACATTATAATCGAGGCTTTTCAGCATCGATTGATATTCGAACTGGCGCACCCGGTAGCCGAGTTGGCGGAGACGATGGCGAAGCGGAAACATTTCCTCCCCGCTGACGACCGCGCCGTGAACGCAAATCACGACCGCCTGCTGCGATTCGGATGGTCGCCATTCCGAATTCAACCAGGGAGCGCGGGCGGTCATCCACGAACTTAGACGGCCTGGCGATGTCCGCCAGAGGAATTTTGCCGTTTACTCGACCGACGGCCACGCCACGCCGTCAATGCAACATTGTCATTTCCTACGGAAGCCCTTAAGTTAATTGACCGATGGGACGTATCGACGACGCACTTTTGACTCTGGCCGCGATCGAGGACAAGACAGAACGGACAATGCAGTTGGCCGGGTTGATCTCGACTTTATTCAAGCTCAAGGGCGTCGTTCTGATCGTCACCGGACAACTCGCTTTCGACAGCTACGCCAACGCGACCTCGGACAAACCCGAACTCGAGCTGGCCACTTTTTCCGGCAAGCTTGCTCCCCGCACCGTCTTGGAAATCATGCGCGGACAACTGGCCGCCAAAGGGACGCTTCATCATTGGATGGTCGCAGGGATTCCTGTCCGGTTCCTGGGCGATGCGGACATCGTCTTTCGCGAACTCTGCCGGGACTTCGTCACCGAACATGGCGTGGTCAAACTGTTTCCGGCGGAAGAAATCACGGCCGAGCGAATCCTCTCCGCCGTTTTTCCCGCACCGAACGCCGAATCGCAAACCCAGGCCCGTTTGCTCCTGATCAACGGCCTCTCGGAAGCCTTCCACATGGATTGGACCGTCCTGAACGATCTTTGCCATCGCGCGGAATACCGGGTGGGCGAGGAACTCGCGCAAATGCGTCGGGCGGCGAAGAAGGATGTCGATGCGATCGGCGCGTCGCCCGACCAGTTGGGTCGGCCCATCGCCTTTCCCCAGGACGAACTTTCTCCGAAACCGAAGGCCATGCGGTCGGCCTCGGAAAAGGCCCTCGACTCGATCATCAATAACGAGTTTTAGGAGTTGCCCGGTTCCGCACTTACTTCGCAGCAGCCGGCAGATCCTGCCCCAGGGACTTCAGCTCCTCCTGCGCGAAGGTATATTCGCAGAAATCCTTTTTGTCCGTGACCAGGGCCTTGCGGAAACTCTCGATCGCACTCGGCTTTTCTCCGCTCAAGAGCTGTTTCATGCCGATAAAATACCAGACCTTGCAGTGCTGCCCCTGGTCCTGAATCGGATCGGGCGAGGCGGCGGCGGCAATCAGGTTCGCCTCGCTGAAATGCCCGAGAAGGTATCTCGCGATCTTCGTGGACAGGTCCTCCGGCGTCGAATTCCAATCGTTGAGAATGGAATCGGAGAGCTCCTGGTCCGCATGGGCCTTGGGATTCTGCCGCGTTACGATCAGCCAGATGTAGAGACGCGCATAGTCCGCTTCGCCGTCTCGGGGGGCAAGTTGGACAAAATTCCTCAGGTCGCTCAACGCACCGCTCAGGTCCCCCTTGCCCAGGAGAGCCAGACCGCGATTGCAATAGGACAAAGGATCCTTCGGCTGGAGTTCCAGGGATTTCGTGCTATCGGCAATGGCATCGTCGAGGTCGCCTTGTTGTTCTTCGATCACCCCCCGATGGTAGTATGCGGTCACCATGTTGGCATCGAGCTTGAGGGTCTGTGAGTAATCGTCGCGGGCGCCCGCGTTGTCGCCCTTGGATTCACGGGCCAGTCCGCGATGACAAAAGGCAATGGCGAATTTTGGATTGATCTCCACGGCCTGGGTGTAATCGGCAATGGCGCCGTCGAGGTTCCCTTCGGCCTGCTTGGCGTCGCCGCGGTTAAAATAGGCTTTGTCCAATTTCGGATCGAGGTCCAGCGCATGATTATAGTCGATGATGGCTCCATCGAAGTCGCCCCGCTGTCCTTTGATCAGCCCCCGGTTGTAATGCGCCGCCGCCATGTTCGGATTGATGAACAAAGCCTGGGTATAATCGGCGATGGCACCGTCAAGATCGCCTTGGGACTGTTTGACAAAAGCGCGGAAGCTAAAGGCATCGGCGTTTTTGGGATCGAGTCTCAGGTTTTGGTCGAAATCGGCCAGTGCCCCATCCCAGTCTTTCCTGCTCTGCCGGATCACTCCGCGTCGGTAATACGCCGTCTTGTTGTTCGGATCCAACGTCAGGGCCTGCGTGTAATCGTCCACGGCCTTGTCCAGGTTGCCCGTGTTTTGCCAAGCCAGGCCTCGATTCGCGAAGTCGTCCGAAGTCTGCGGGTTGCTGGACAGGATTTTGTCGTCGGATTGATTTTGCGTGCCATCGCTCGACACGGAGCTGGTCGCTCCACTCGGATTCGACGCTTTGGCTTGCCCAAAACTGGGCCATTGGATCGGGAAAATAATGAGAAATACCGTGCCGGCAGCGGCGATGGCTCCGGCGATGATATAGGGTTGCAGGCTATCCAGGGGCGAATTACCGGCAAAACCGACCTTTTTCACCGACCGTGACTTTAACTCAGGCCCCCGCGACGGTGTGGCCGGTCCCGGGGAAGGACGTCTCGCCTCCGACTCGCTCTTTTCGTTCAATTTGGTCAGCAAGGGCAAAAGCGGAGCGGGAACCGGCGTTTTTACCGCTTCGGTTTTGGCGGGAACCGGATTCGCCGGCGGTGGAGCAGGCTCGACGGGCGATCTCGGCAGGATTGGCGTCTTTGTGGTCGACTGCTCCTTTTCCTTGCTCTTAACGGAAGACGTGGCCGCCAAGGGAAGAATCGGCTGCATGACAATGATTCCGGGTTTGCGTTTGACCTTTTGCGTCGTCGAGGTGCCTGCCGGCTGCTCGTGGGCCACGTTGGCCGGGATTACGTCAGGGGGTTTCGGAGACTCGGTTGCAGGCTTTGTCTTCTCCTCGGCAGACCGTACCAGCGGCACCGCCATGGCAGATTTTGGCGCCCCAGTCTCGAGGCTCGCTGTTCCCGCAGTAGGTACGACAGACGACGGTGGGGTCGCAGTTTTTTCCGGAGCCGGGTTGGGATTCGCTTTCTCTGCCGCAGGTTGCACCGGCGGCGGCGTGACGGCAGGTTTCACCAAATCGGGTTTGGGACTCTCCTTCTCTGCCGCTGGTTGTGCGGACGGCGGCGTGACGGCAGTCTTTACCAACTCTGGTCTGGGACTCTCCTTCTCTGCCGCTGGTTCTGTGGGCGGCGGCGTGACGGCAGGTTTCACCAAATCGGGTTTGGGACTCTCCTTCTCTGCCGCTGGTTGTGCGGGCGGCGGCGTGGCGGCAGTCTTTGCCAACTCCGGTTTGGCACTCGCCCTCTCTGCCGCTGGTTGTGCGGGCGGCGGCGTGACGGCAGTCTTTACCAACTCCGGTTTGGCACTCGCCCTCTCTGCGACCGGTGGCGCGGACGGCGGCGCGGCGGCAATCTTTGCCAACTCCGGTTTGGCACTCGCCGTCTCTGCCGCAGGTTGTGCGGGCGGCGGCGCGGCGGCAGTCTTTGCCAACTCCGGTTTGGCACTCGCCGTCTCTGCCGCAGGTTGCACCGGCGGCGGCGCGGCGGCAGTCTTTGCCAACTCCGGTTTGGCACTCGCCGTCTCTGCCGCCGGTGGCGCGGACGGTGGCGTGGCGGCAGTCTTTACCAACTCTGCTTTGGAACTCTCCTTCTCTCTAGCGGGAGGAGGAGCCGTCGCCGTACTGCCGGAGAACTGGGGCTTTGGCTCAGGTTCCACCACCAAGTCCGGAGGCGGTAAATTGGCCAGCACCATCTTAATGGCTTCCCAATCCCGCATTCCGTCATATTTGGCCAAGTCGGTCGGAGACACCAATCCGTCAACAAGATACTGTCGCACTTGTTTCTCTGAAAACGGACCGATCTGGACGCCTGCCAGCAGGATATGAATTTCCATCGTGATAAACCGCGTCTTCCAACCGGAATATATATGTAACATTCGGACGCGTAAGTCGAGGGCAACGCCAAGACCTGCCCGGTCCGAATCAAAATACGCTCCGAAAAAAGCCCCGGCGATCCAAGCTAAAGACCGGATGTTTGCAGTTTTGCCGCCTCACGCTGGGCCTCGACTACTTCTTCGGAACCCTTTGCCCCAATCGCAATCGTCTTCTTAAAACAATCCCGGGCCCCCGGTAGATCGCCGGAAAAATATTTGTCCATTCCGATGTAAAACCATGCCTCGCCAAGACGATCGTTCGTCACCCCCAACTGCTGGGCCTTGGCCATTAGTTGTTCTGGCGTGATTTTTTCGAGAAAAAAATCGGCCATGAGAGAGGCCCAGGTATCGTTTTTGAAAAATCCGGGTTTCGCCGCATAATCGGAAAGCGTCTGGCGGGCCAAGCCCCTTTCGGAACCCTCCATCTTCACGATCCAGAGCCAGAACGCACCATAGTAAAAGCCGTTGTCGGCGCTGCTTTGAAAATCGAAGCCTGCGCCTTGTCCGTCTCCTTGGGCATGGCGAACCAACCCGCGAATAAAGTAACCGGGGGCAAAACTGGGCGACAGGACGATCACTTGATTCAAGTCCGAGGTCGCTCCATCCAGATCTCCCTTGAAATACTTGGCGTGCCCCCGGTCGTAGTAGGCGGGAGCGGACTGCGGTTGCAGTTCCAGCAATCGACTGGAATCGGCAATGGCGGCGTCATAATCTCCCAGCCGTCCCTTGGCCTCGACCCTGTAGTAGTAGGCATCCGCATTTTTCGGATCGAGCTCAATGGCCTTATCGTAATCCGTAATCGCAGCTTCCAGTTTGTTTTGCCGGGAGAAAGCACGCCCTCTGTTCAAATAGGCCGGGGCGTAATTCGGATCGAGTTGAATGGCTTTATCATAATCGGAAATCGCTTCCTCCAACTTATTTTGCAACGTGAAGGCATATCCGCGATCCTGATAGGCAGGGACATATTGGGGATCGATTTTTATCGCCTGATCGAACGCTGCGATGGCCGCATCGATGTCCCCTTTGGTTCCACTCGCTACCCCCTGCTTGACGAGCGCCTCCGCCTCCGCTGCCGCAGGTTGCTGGGCCCGGGCGCCGGTGCCGGACAGCGAGACAAGAAACAACAGGAAAAGGAAATACTTTGGAAGAACCATACGCATCGGTAGTTTTATACGCATAAGCGACAATCAAACAAGGATGGCTTTTCATCCACCATTCGGGATAGGTTCGTTCCGGCCCCGACTCTTTTTCAGATACGCTCCGACATGACACCTTCCGCCCGACTCATTCTGAACAAAGACGTGCGCCACCGCATCCTCAGCGGGCATCCCTGGGTTTTTGCCAGCGAAGTGGACCGCGTCGAGGGCAATGCGGAAGATGGCGGAACGGTCGAACTGCTCTCGGCGAAAGGCGTTTTTCTCGGGAGCGCGATTTACAACCGCCGCTCGCAAATCGTGGCCCGGCGCTATTCCGGGGCCATGACCGCGCTGGACGACTCCTTTATCGGCGAACGCTTGGACGATGCCCTCGCCTATCGTCGGGAAACACCCAAAATCATCCCTCGGACCGCGAAACGGCTCGTCTGGTCCGAGTCGGACCACCTGCCCGGCCTTATCGTCGATCGCTACGACGATGTTCTCGTGATGCAAACGCTCACCCTCGCCATGGCCCGGCGGGAAGCCATCATCGCCGAGCTCCTGCGTCAAAAGACCGGCTGTGCCGTCATCCTGGCCCGTAACGATGCCCCCGTGCGCCAACTCGAGGGACTGCCCTTGGAACGAAACGTCCTCCACGGAACCTATCTGGCCCCGACCCGCGCCACCATCGCCGAGATCGGTTACGAACTCGATCTCTGGTCGGGACAGAAGACCGGCTTCTATCTGGACCAAGCGGAAAATTATGCGGCGGTCGCGGCCTACGCGAAGGGCCGCCGGATGCTCGATTGCTTCACCAACCAGGGCGCGTTTGCCTTGAGCGCGAAGAAGGCGGGCGCAACCTCGTGCCGGGCCATCGACCAATCCGCCGAGGCGCTCCGCCATGCCGGAATCACCGCGAAGAACGAAGGCCTGGACATCGCGTGGATCGAGGGAAACGTCTTCGACCTGTTGCGCCGCTACGAAAAAAATCGCGAGACCTTCGATTTGATCGTCCTCGATCCTCCCTCCTTCACTAAAACCAAGGGCAATAAAACCTCCGCCCTGCGCGGCTACCACGAGTTGCACCTTCGCGCCCTGCGCTTGCTCTCCGGCGGCGGCATCCTCGCCACCTTTTCCTGCTCGCACCATGTCACGGCGGAGGATTGGGCCGGATTGTTGCAGCGGGCTTCCTCGGAAACGGGCTGCTCGTTGCGACTCCGGCAACGCCTCGGTCAAAGTTCCGATCATCCCGTTCTCGTCAACGTACCCGAAACCGAGTATCTACGCGGATATGTTGTGGAAAAGGTCGCTGCCGGGAATTCGTAGAGTGCTGCTGGTCGCGTTGACCGCAGTCGCGACCGCCATCGTTTTGGAGCGGTCCGCCACGGCGCAAACACCCACTCCACCCGCTGCCGTCAAACCGGTAAAGTCTCCTCCTCCTCCCCCGGTGCGAAAATTCAAGGCGGTGGATGCCGACAACCACAACCTCCTCATTAACAAACCGGGCCTGATCACCCTCGTTCTCGGCACCAACGAAGATTCCCAGGACGAGGCGCGGGCCGCAGGCAAAGCGATGTACCCCCTTCAGGGGCGACCCGATTTTCTTTTGATCGTGGTGGTGGATTTGCGCGACTCGATCGCCACCTGGGCACCCTCCATGGCGATCTCGCAGATGCGCTCCAACCTCGACGAGGAGGCCATCGAACTGAAGCCCTACTTTCTCAAGAACGGCAACAAGAACAATCCCCGCGGCTACTGCCACGTGGTGCCGGATTTCGCCGGGACGATCTGCCCGCAACTCGGCTGGAGCGAAAGCTCGGAGGATTTGCGGGGGATACTTTTCGGCGCCGACGGGCGCGAACTCAAACGATGGGAGAAGCTGGAGGACATGGACAAGTTGCTGGCCGAGGTCCGTGGCGCGATCCAGTCCCTCGACGCGGCGAATCTGGCCAAGGCCGCGGCTGCCGCCGCCAAGCCCCAGGGATCGAAGTTGGTTCAGCCGACCACGCCCCCGCCGCCTCTGCCACCGGTAGCGGCGACCCGCCGTTAGCGGCAAAGGCCGACCGGGCCGGGAGCGGCTTTGGTTGGCCTAAATGGCCTATAAATTTAGGTCAGACTGGCGAGACTGGCGATTTAGCGGGGAAGGGCCGGGTCAGTTGTAGGAGGCCTCGACGCGGGCGGCGACATCGCGGTAGCTCATGTCGTACTCGTAAATCTTCTTCCACTGCTCGAGCGCCTTTTCGGGCTGTTTGCTGGCCTCGTAGGCCAGGCCGAGGTTGTAGACGATCTCCTTCTTGAGTTCGTCCATGCCGAGCAATTCGCTTTCGGCGAGGACGAGCTGCTTCACGGCGAAATCGAGCATGCCGCGTTTCATGAAGCTGAGGCCCATTTTGTTCAGCGCCTGGTAACGAACACTGGGCTGTTTGAGCGACTGTTGCAACTCCTCGGTGGCACGCTTGTATTCGCCGACTTTGTAGAGAGCATCGCCGAGCTCGTAGCGGAATTCGCCCTCGTTCGGCTGCGCGCGCACCCGCGCCTCGGCCAGCGCCAGGCGCACCTGGTTGAGTTCGGTCTCCTTCTGGTCGATGGCGGCTTGTTGCTGGGCCTGCTCTTCCGGATCGGTCGAGGCGGCCAGAGTGGCGCGCAACTGTTGCAACTCGCCCTCGGTTTTTCTCAGCCGCAGATCGCCGATGGTTTTTTCCAGGGACGAATCGACCCTGTTGCCCGACTCGTAGGAATGGGTGAACCAGTCGATGGCATTGGCAAAATCGTTTTTCTGGAGAAAAAGCTGCGCAATGGCCTTGGAATGAATCGGGCTGTTTGGCTCGGCCTGGTGTTTTTGAAAGTTTCGCTGGATCTGTTCGTCGATGGCGTCGGCGGATTTGACTACTTTCGCATCCTGCTCCAAGCGCTCCGATTCCTTGACGTCCTTGAGCACGCCACGGTAATCCTCGGCGGTCTCCCAGCCGCCGCTTCTGGAGGCATGGGCGGCGCTGGCGTTCTTGAGGCCGCTGAGGGCGTCGCCGTCACGGGGATCGATTTCGAGAATGCGCTCGTAGGTTTTTTCCGCCTTCACGGCATCCTTGGCCTGCATGTAGGCTTCGGCCAGGGTGTTCAAAATGGCTTTGTTCTTCGGATTGCCCCGGGCGAGGGTCTCGTAGGCGAAGGTCTTGAATTCGGGATAACCGAGCGCGCCACCGGCTTCGGCGACGGTCATATTGGCCTTGAGGTGATAGGGGTCCATGGCAAGCACTTCTTCCGCCACAAGAAACTGTTCGGCGGGCTCTTTTTTGGCCACGCCGGAAAGCTTCATGGCGCTGGACCCGATTTTCATGCCGATCATCTGCTTGTTGAAACCGCTCAAGGCCTCGTATTTCTGGATTTCAACGGCGCGGAGACGACGACGGCCATCGAGGAAGAGGGGTTCGTCTTTCAAGACGGCCTGCCAGAGGCTGATGGCGTAATCGTAATTTTTCGATTGCTCGGCCAGCATGGCCCGGTTGACTTGATTGCGACTGGTTTGGCTTAGATCGCGCTCCGACTTTAAACTCATCACGCTAAAGTAATCTTTGGAATGTCCCGGTCAAACAAATTGCTGTTCTGGACGCAAAATCGCTGGAGGAAGGTCGAGGGGGGCGGTGGGGTGGACCGGTGGACGGAGAACGTTTCGCGCGGAGGACGGCAGAGGACCGAAGAGGAAGGTGGCTTTGGAATGGGAACCGATCCTTTTAGCTTCGACAAGAATGACGTGCGGTGGTTTCGAGGATGGAGTGGCTCGCTACGCTCGGGGCCCGTCGCATGGAGTGCGAGCAACACAGAGGATGACTGCCAGCCGCGACAAGAAAGCGTTTGAAGCCCAAGCGCCCCATAAAGGCCGCCGCCGGGGGCGGTTGGGAAGCGAAGCACTGCCGCATGGCCGATGACCCGCGCCGTGCCTAGCGTGACGACCGTGGCTGCCGTGGGAAGCGTGATCGCCGTGGCATT
>CAJCII010000042.1 GCA_903970335.1 Bacteroidota bacterium
GAAGGCGGGCGCGGGCCGGGACCGGATGGTGGTGCTGACGACGTTGCTGCGGTTGCGGCAGGTGTGCTGTCACCTGGAATTGTTGCCGCAGGGGGAGACGGCGCGGGTATGGAAGGAGCCGTCGGCGAAGCTGGAGCGGACGTTCGAGCTGATCGACGAGGCCATCGATGGCGGGCACCGGGTGCTGCTGTTCAGCCAGTTCGTGCGGATGCTGCATCTGCTGCGGGACGAGGCAACGCGGCGGGAGTTGCGGTTTTGCTACCTCGACGGGCAGACGGTGGAGCTGCAGGCGGAGGTGGACCGGTTCCAGCACGACGGAGGGATTCCGCTCTTCTTCATCAGCCTGAAGGCGGGCGGGACGGGGCTGAACCTGACCGGGGCGGACACGGTGATCCATTTCGACCCGTGGTGGAATCCGGCGGTGCAGGAGCAGGCGACGTCGCGGGCGCACCGGATGGGGCAGGCGCGGAGCGTGCAGGCCTACAAGCTGATCGCGGCGGGGACGGTGGAGGAGAAGATACAAGCACTCCAGGCGCGGAAGCGGGAACTGTTCGAGGCAAGCCTGAGCGACGAGGGCTTCGTGGAGAAGCTGAGCGGGGACGAGATGGAGGAGTTGCTGGAGGAGTGAACTCTGGCCCCTTCGCGGTGCAGGCTACGCCCGAGCAGCCGCATTCGGGGAAATAGGCATCGCTCCAAACATGAATATAACCATCTTTACTCATCACCCGGTCGCTGGGGCTAATCGGCTTGGGAGTGTTTCTTCTGAGGCAGCTGCTCGCACGTCGGACAACTGCCTGATTAACAAAGGGTTCGCGTTTATTGTCTCGTGCTGTCTTCGCTAAGCGAGAACCGGGCGCGGGCTGTCATGGCGCAGGGGCACGAACCAAATCTCCACCTTTCGGTCAAGCGCCTCGGCAATTCGGTTGAGCATGGCAAGCGAGTGCCCCTCGTAATCGGCGTCCTCTAAACGGCAGATGGCAGACGCGCTCGTCCCGACCAGCTTGGCCAGTTCCCGTTGCGACAGTCCGGCCTTTGTGCGCAGGTCGTAGATTTTCCTCGCCACCGCATTATCGGCCCGGATCGCTTCCAGCTCCGCGAGCTTTTTGGCATCACCGCGAACATAGCGTCGGTGAAGAATCTCCACCGCATCGCTGGTAGCTTTGTCTTTAGCTTTTTTCATCTGGTCGCTCCTTATAAGTATGAATGTCCGGGTTACTTTGAAATTTCTTCATCCGTTCGATGGCCTTATCGATTTCCTTGGGAGGCACTTTGTCTTCCTTGACGATTCCGTGCGACACCACCGCTGCAACATTGCCGTGAAAAAAATAGAGCATCCGGTAGTTGATCCCCTGAAATCCAATTCTCAGTTCGTAAATCTTGTCTCTCAAGAAGTCCGCTTCCGGTCTGCGTCAAGCGTGTCCTTCCTGTCTCAGCCTCTCAATCCTTGCCAGGCATTTGAGATGAATCTTTTCGGGCAGAGCGTCAAGCCACACGAGTAGCGGAACCGTCCCGTCTTTCTCCCGGTAGAATATAACCCGTGTTCCCGGCACCCTGTTTTCCTTTCCCTCTCTGTTATCAAAATTGAGAACAAAGGTCAGGGGATGTTTCTGGAAGGAAAATGTTTTTCCCTTCGCGCCATCGTTGTACGGCGCTACCCATTCTAACGGTTGTTCCCCCGCTTACGCTGGCGCAGGGGCTAATTTTCAACGAGTTATAATGTCTCTCAACCGGCACGACGCTTTCAGAGGCAATCCGAGTATTGACGAGGCAAATTTGTCGGTGAAAATGAAAAACTCTCCCCTTGCCCCCAAAGTCAAAACTCCAACCAACTCTCCCCCAGCGCCTTCCACTAAATGTCCAGTCTGACCTAAATTTATTGGCCATTTAGGCCAAAATTAGCCCCCGGTTCCGGTCAGGGTATCGACCGTCAGCCCCTCGGCGGCCTGGACCGGCTTGGCCGCCGCCCGCAGGTCGTTGCCCTGAAGGGTCAGCCCGGAGCTCTTCCCCCCGACCTGGAGGAACGTCCCTGTGCCGCCCGGGGCCAGGCAGTTCCGCAGCGACAGCCCCCGGACATCCGTCAGGTCGATGACCGGCGCCGTGGCGTGGGGCGTGCCGGTGCCGACTCCGTCCAGCACCAAGCCCTCGACGTTCTCCCCGGTCAGGGCCGGCCCGGTGTCCGTGTCGATCCGCACATTGCGGAAGACGATGCCCTTCGCGCTATGAATGGCGAAGCCGGTCTTGGCCGCGATGTCGATGTTGCTGAAGACCACGTCCTCCATCGGCATCTCCAGCAGCCCGGTGAGTTGCCCGGCCCCGGTCGAGCCGCGCGCCGTGATGTTCGAGAGTCGGATGTCCCGGAACCGAGGCGTACCGTCGTCGACGGGTAGGATCTGTCCGGCGGTTTTCTCGTCCCCGTAAAAGCTGGTGATGTCGAAGGCGGTGCCGACGTTCTGCATGACGATGTTATCGACCGAAATCCCCTCGACCAGTCCGCCTCGGCCCCGCTTCGATTTGAGGCGGATACCGCGTAGCGTCCCTTGGAAAACGCAGTTGGTGACGGTGACATTGCGGACGCCGCCAGACATCTCGCTGCCGACGACGACGCCGCCGTGGCCGTTGAGCATGGTGCAGTTGGTGATGGTCACGTTCTCGGTGGGCTTGCCCATCTTGCGCCCCACCTCGTCGGTGCCGGACTTGAGGGTGACGCAGTCGTCGCCGACGTCGATGGTGCAGCCGGAGATGGCGACGTTACGGCAGCCCTCGGGATTGATGCCGTCGGTGTTCGGGGAGGGGACGGGGTTGTGGATGCGCAGGTCCCGCACGGTGACGAATTCGCAGAAGACCGGGTTGACGGTCCACATGCCGGCGTTGATGAGGGTGAGGCCATCGAGGGTGACGCGGGTGCAGTGGACGAGGCGGATGAGGCGTGGCCGTCCGTGGACAATGGCGGCCCTGGCCTCTTCCGGTGTGATTTCGGTGACCTTGGGGACGGAGGGTTTCGAATCGGTGGCCCAGGCGCGCCGCCACCAGATTTCTCCCTGGCCATTGATGGTCCCGGGGCCGACGAGGGTGACGTCTTCGAGGTCCTCGCCGTAGATCAGCGGGGAGATGACCTGTTCGCCGTCACCCCAGGGGCTGGGTCGCACGGGATAGTCGGCAGGGTTGGGGCTGCCGAGCAACTCCGCACCGGGACCGACGGAGAAGACGAGGTGGCTCTTAAGCGAGAGTGAGCCGGTCATGTATTTTCCGGGGGGGAAGAAGACGGTGCCCCCGCCAGCCTGGGCGCAGGTATCGATGGCCTTTTGGATGGCGGCAGTATCGAGGGTCTTGCCATCGCCGACCGCGCCGTAATCGGTGACGTCGAACGGTGTTGTCGCACTACCCGGTAGCGGAAGACAAACGGAAATGAAGCCGAGCAGAAACAGAAGTGGATGGCGCATGGTATAATTAGAGGTCCCTTGTCAAGTTGGGGATGAGAGACGATTCAATTCAATCCGTTTACCTCCGCATCGGACAGGATTAATTTTTCGCCGCTGGATACTACGGTTATGTCGGAGTCGGAGAAACGAATGCCTTTCGCGTGGACGATCTTCATTCCCTTTTCCGCCGTAAGGTGGACATTGGTGAAGGTGAGGCCGGAGATGGGCATCTCGGGCAGGCCCCAGATCGTTCCGGCGGTGGGCGAATCTGTGGAGGTCAGGTTGCTGATGGTGATGTTGGCGAAAGCCGGGGTGAGGGGTGTAACGGGTTGAGCCGGGTCTTCGTCCGGCGTGGCGGGAGACTTGGGGTAATAGTCGGTTAGGAGGATGGGATTTTTCACGCCTTTCATGGTGAGGTTTTGGTAGGTCAGGTTCTGGGCGAGGCCTCCCCGTCCGCGCGAGGTCTTGATGCGGATGCCGGAAGTGGTGCCATCGAAAGTGCAGTCGGTGACGGTCAGGTTCTCGATTCCCCCGGCGGTACCGGACCCGATGGACATCCCGTGACCGTGAAGGAAATGGCAATGGGCAATGAGGTAATCGTGGTCTTTTTCCGTTTCGCCGGGCTTGATGGCGATATTGTCGTCGCCGGTGTCGATGGTGCAGCCGTCGATGAGATAATTGGAGCCGGAGGGGTCGATGCCGTCGGTGTTGACGGAGTCGGCGGGGGCGGTGATGACGATGTCCTTGATCGTTACATCGGTGCAGTGGCCCGGCACGAGGTGGAACATGGGCGAGTTGGTGAGATGGACTCCCGTGACCAGGATGCGCGAGCAGTGCGTGAACGTGACCATCATGGGGCGGTGCATCATGTTGGCATCGGCGCGGTAGGCCTTCCACCAAGCTGCGCCCTGGCCGTCGATGGTGCCTTCGCCGCTGATTTCCAGATCGTGGGCATCGCCGACGCTCAGGCAGTTTTGGTATCTTTTATTGCTGCTGGGGAAAGTCGTGATGTCGTCGCTGAAAAGCAGGACGGCATCCTTGGCCAACTGGAGATTGATGCTGCTGGCCAGGGTCAGCGGGCCGGTGAGAAAGCGTCCCGCCGGGATGGTGAGGGTGCCGCCTCCGGCTTGGGTGACGGCTTCGATGGCTTTCTGAAGCGCGGCGGTGTTGAGGGTCTTGCCGTCGCCGACCGCGCCGTAGTCGGCGACCGAGAAGGTCTTGTCCGGAATGACGGGCAGCGCGGGTGGCGTCGTGCTTTGGGCGTGAGCCGAAATGGAGAGGTGAAGGACGAGGAGGCCAGCGAGGATTCGAGGATGGGTCATGGAGTTGATGGGGGGCAGAGCGAAGCCGCCATCGACTCGTTTACCATGGAATGAAAACCCCTCCGAGCGAGAAAAGTTGTCAGAGGTGAGCGGATTGAGTTCAAGGTTGAAACCGTCGCTGAGCCCCTTAGGGTCAGGTGATGAGTGTGGCCGAGATCATTCAAGATATCCTCCAACTTTCCCTGGCCGAACGCAGGCTATTGACGAACAAACTCCTCGAATTGGAGCCGGGGAGGGAAATATTGGAGACGTGCGATCAGGTAGGCGATGAGTCTCTGCAAATTCTCGATCGGATGGAAGAAGACGATGGCCGCCGCGTACAAGGGTGAAGTTTGGCAATCGGATTTGGGCATGGTGGCCAAGGTTCGCCCCTGTTTGGTTCTGACCGATCCACCGACCGACGACGAATTGGTTCTGGCCACGGTTTGCCATCACACCACGGCCTTGAGAAGCAATCGCTGGGAAATTTCAATCCCCAAGCCGTTTTTAAAAGAAGGCGCGTTTCATTTGCGGCAAATCAACACCGTTAGCACGGTCAAGCTTATGCGGAAACTCGGCGAACTGACTTCGGACGAATGGGACCGTTTTTACGACAGGTTCCTCGAACGATTCTCCGGTTAAGACCGTTCCTCCGTGTCCTCGCTAAGGACGCGAGATCACTTCCTCTTCCTCATCGTCTGCGGTTTTGAGGCGGCGGCCTTCGTAGCGTTCCAGTGCTTCGCGCAAGCGTTCCTCGCGCCGCCACATGACGTAGCCGACGATATTGAGGAGAATGTAGACGGCCTGTTGAGCCAGGAGGGAGGGATGCGAGTTCACATAGGCGGACACGAACCAGCCGAGGTCCGCCACGAGGAAGACCACAAAGCAGCCCGACCGGTGCTGGATACAGAGCCAGAAACCGGCGAGCGAAAGCAGGGTGGAACCCCACTCGATGAGTGTGACGACGAAGGGGGACATACGAACTCCATGGCCTTAAGATACCCCGCGAAGGAGGGCGCTGGCAAAGGCGAAACGCGTTACTCCTTGGGCCAGAAGGAAATTCCGTTGGAGAAAGAGTCGCGGCGGATGGGCGGGCGAATTCCGGCTGGACGCGAAAAAAATCCGAAAAAAATGTTGCCCGTGACGGCAAATAAGCTTACTTACGCAGAGTGGGTTATTAGTTTTGTTATGTTAGTAAAAACAAATTGTGAGCGCACCACGAACAAGAAGTTCAAGGCGAAGCTCAAGCCGTATCACCATCACTTCGAAAAGTGCTCCAAGGCCGTGCGTGTGCACAGCGGGATCACCAAGGACAAGGTGCGTCTGGGCGATCTCGTCACCATCCCGGACAGCGATCTGCACCATGTGATGGATTCCGAGGCGATGCTGGCGATCAGTCATGCGATCGAAGACATTGCCGCCGAAGAACGCCAGGGTGAGTTGATTGCGACGTTCCAGGATTTCAAGAATTTCCTGCCCTACCGGAACCGGTACATCGGGCTGGCGGAAGACCTCGACGCGGTGCGGGTCTGGGGGTGCGGTACGGTGCCGAAGAAGTGCGGGAAGGTCGATTTCGTGCAGGCGGACGAGCAGCGGCTGTTGCGATACTGGCTGGTCCTGTTCGAGAGCGACCATGCGCGCGCCGTGCTGCTCTGCAAGCAGGTCAACCGGGCGACGAAGTTCGAGGAAAAGAAGTTCCTCGGGTTCTACAGCTTCAATCCGTACCTGGTGCAGTCGATCCGTTGGCGTTTCAACCTGCTCAGTTGCGGGTTGAGCAAGGTCATTTCGCATTGGGAGAAATCGTTTCCGTTTCCCGACCTGAAAATGAGGGATTTGGACCGGCTCATTCGTCAACCGGATGCGATTGAGGTTTAACGGCTTCCGTTTTTGTCTTAGCGCCTTCATTTATTTTTGACTTTTTATTGAACGTCGCAGTTCGGTTCGTGTCCTACCTTTTGTAAGTTTCATTCATTCTCCTCCTTGGTTACAGGCGCCCGTCCGCAAGATTGGCGCCTGTTTTCCTTTTCGGGCAGGGAGCAGGAAAGGATAAAGCCACCCGTCGCACTCTTTCGGCGTGACCGGCGTCCCTTTTTTGCACAGGCTTACCCTCTATGCGTCATACCATCACCGTCCTGGTCGAAAATCGTTTTGGCGTTTTGACGCGCATCGCCGGTCTCTTCAGCGGGCGCGGATTCAATATCGAAACGCTTAACGTCGGCCCCACCCATCGTTCCGACACTTCACGCATGACCATCGTGGTCGTGGGTGACGACCGGGTTCTGGACCAGGTCACGCGGCAGTTGAACAAGCTGGTAGACGTGATCGAGGTGAAGGACTTCCACGAGGGCGAGTATGTGGACCGCGAGTTGGTCCTGCTGAAGATCAAGGTGGACTCGAAGTCGCGCGCCGAGGCGATGCAGATTTGCGATATCTTCCGGGCGAAGATCGTGGATGTGCAGCCGAAAAACCTGACGATCGAGATCACGGGGAACGAGTCGAAGGTGTCGAAGTTCATCACGCTGATGGAGACGTTCGGCATCCTCGACCTGACCCGCACGGGCAAGGTCGCCATCGCCAGGAAATAAGGAGGCGGTCCCACGCGTATGGGCATCCTCCGGCTGCTGCTCGCCGTTTCGGTGCTCTGCGCGCACATCCACGGGAAGGCCGTGCTGGGTTTCCGTTTTCTCAACGGAGACCTGGCGGTGCAGTGCTTCTATATGATCTCCGGATTCTATATGGCGCTGGTGCTGAACCAAAAGTACCGTCCGGGGCAGTACGTCTTATTTCTTAGTCAGCGATACCTGCGGCTGTGGCCGACCTATGCGTTGATCACGCTGCTGAGCCTGGCGGGAGAATTCCTGGTCTGGTACGCGGGAGGAAATAGCCCTGGGGCGATTCAGGCGTGGCTGGAGCATGGGCAGGTGCTCGATTTGTCCAGCAGGCTCGCGTTGATCGCGGCGAATCTGGCGATTGTGGGGCAGGACTGGACGATCTTTCACGCGATCGATCCGCAGACGGGCGCGATGTACTGGACGAATTACTGGAGCCGCGAACCGCTTCCGGCGCTCTCGTTTCTGGCCATCGGGCAGGCGTGGTCGCTGGGGGTGGAGATTTCCTTTTACCTGATGGCGCCGTGGCTGGTGCGACAGCGGTACTGGGTTCAGGCCGGGCTGCTGATGTTCAGCCTCGCAGCGCGAGTTGTGGGGTATCGTTTCGGCTTGCAGGGCGACCCGTGGAACGACCGGTTTTTTCCGTTCGAGCTGGCGTTTTTCGTGGCGGGGTCGCTGGCGTACCAACACTACTCGCGGTTTCCCGATCTGCTGGCGCGGCTGGCTCCCGCGATGGGGAAATATGGGCGGTGGATCTTCTATGCGATCATCGTCGCCTACAGCCGGTTGCCGGGACATAGCGGGCCGCTTTACTTTCTGTTGGTCGGGCTGCTTTTTGTGCTGCTTCCGGTCTTGTTTTATACGACGAAGGATATCGGGTGGGACCGGACGGTAGGAGAATTGTCGTATCCCTTTTATCTCGGGCACACGCTGATTCTGCTGTTACTGGAGCCGGTGTTGGCGGCGCATCTGCCGGGCGACACGTGGGGGGTTATTTATGTCCTGGCCGCGCTGGGGTTCTCATACCTGGTGTTCCGCTGGTTCGAGTCGCCGATCGAGAACTGGCGGCACGGGTTGATGAAGCGCAGCGCAGCCTAAACTTCGAGTAGCACCGCCGCAGGATTTTCGACGACTTCCTTGATCGTGGCGAGGAAGGTGACCGCTTCCTTGCCGTCGACGAGGCGATGATCGTAGGTGAGGGCGAGGTACATCATGGGCCGGATTTCGACGCGACCGCTGATGGCGACGGGCCGTTCCTGGATGGTGTGCATGCCGAGGATGCCGCACTGGGGCGGGTTGAGGATCGGCGTGGAGAGGAGGGAGCCGAAGACGCCGCCGTTGGTGATGGTGAAGACGCCGCCTTCCAGATCGGCGAGGGCGATCTTGCCGTCGCGCGCTTTTTTGGCGTAGGCGGCGATGGCTTTTTCGATGCCGGCGAAGGAGAGCTTATCGACGTCGCGCAGGACGGGGACAAGGAGGCCCTTCTCGGTGGAGATGGCGCAGCCGATGTCGTAGAAGTGATTTTGCACGACTTCCTCGCCGTCGAGGCGGGTGTTGATGGCGGGGACGACGTGCAGGGCATGGACGACCGCTTTGACGAAGAAGGACATGAAGCCGAGCTTGATCTCGTGCTTCTTGACGAAGCGATCCTGGAACTTGGTGCGCAGGGCCATGATGTCGGAGACATCGACTTCGTTGAAGGTGGTGAGATGCGCGGTTTCCTGCTGGGCGCTGAGGAGGCGGGCGGCGATTTTCTGGCGCAGCGGAGTCATCTTTTTGCGCGAGGTGCGTTCGCCGGTGGGCTTGGGTGCAGGCGTTGCGGCGGCGGCCGGGGCCTTGGGAGCGCCTTCGCCGTGGGCGAGGACATCGCCCTTCAGGATGCGTCCGTCTTTGCCCGTGCCGACGATGGAGGCGGGATCGATGCCTTTTTCCTCAGTCTGATAGCGGACGGCGGGGGAAAGATCTTCGGCATGTTTGCCGCGGGCCACCGCAGCGGCCGGAATGGAGGCCTCGACGCGGGCGGGCTTGGCGGCGGCACCGTTGACTTCCTCTTTTTTCTCGGCGGGAGCGACGGCCTTTTCGTCGATGGTGGCGACGACCTGGCCGATTTGGACGGTGTCGCCGACTTTGACAAGGTGCTTGAGTTGGCCCGAGGTTTCGGCGACGACTTCGGAGGTGACCTTGTCGGTCTCGATTTCGAAGATCGGTTCGCCGGCTTTGACGTAGGCGCCGTCGGGTTTGCTCCAGACGCCAAGGAGACCGGAGGTGATTGATTCGCCGACGGAGGGGACTTTGATTTCGATGGCCATAAAAGGAAGGAAGCGGTTAGAGCGAGAAAGCGTTTTCGATCAGTTCGTGCTGTTCGAGTTCGTGGATGGCGTGGGCGCCGGTGGCCGTGCTGGCCGAGGCGTCGCGGCCCGCGTAGACGATGTCGCGCCCGAAGGTCTTGCGCAGGCGAGGCTCGAGGAAGCTCCACGCGCCCATGTTGGCCGATTCCTCCTGACACCAGACGATCTTTTCCGCCTTGGCGTAGGGTGCGACGATGGCCTGCAGCTTCTTCTCGTGATAGGGATAAAGCTGCTCGAGGCGGATGATCGCCGTGTTGGCGATTTTCTCGGCCTGACGATGGTCGTTAAGGTCGAAGTAGACTTTGCCGGTGCAGAGGATGAGCCGCTTCACGTCCTTCGGCGCGGCGGGATCGGGCAGGATTTCCTCGAACCGGCCCGTGGCGAGTTCGGCGACGGGGGAGGTGCAGCGGGGGTCGCGGAGCATGCCCTTGGGGGTCATGACAATAAGCGGCTTTTTGATCTTGCGTATCGCCTGCCGACGCAGGAGGTGGAAGTAGCTGGCGGGAGTGGAGGGATTAGAGACCTGGATGTTGTCCTCGGCGCAGGCCTGGAGGTAGCGTTCCAGCCGGGCGCTGGAGTGTTCCGGCCCCTGGCCATGATAGCCGTGGGGCAGGAGCATGACGAGGCTGGAGGTTTCGCCCCACTTGGTTTCGGAGCAGACGAGGTACTGGTCGATGATGATTTGCGCGCCGTTGGCGAAGTCGCCGAACTGGGCTTCCCAGAGGACGAGCATGTTCGGGAAGTCGAGTCCGTAGCCATAATCGAAGCCGAGCACGGCGTATTCCGAGAGCGGGCTGTTGTAGACGCAGAACTTGGCCTGATCGGGCTTGATGTTGTTGAGCGGGGTATAACGCTCGCGCGTTTTCATGTCGTAAAGCACGGAATGGCGCTGGGTGAAGGTGCCACGGCGGCTGTCCTGGCCGGAAAGTCGCACCGGGCATCCGTCCTCGAGCAGGCTGCCGAAAGCAAGGGCCTCGGCGGTGCTCCAATCGAGCGGCGTTTTGCCGTGGACCATGTCGCGGCGGTTTTGCAGCCAGCGCTTGATCTTGGGATTGA
>CAJCII010000043.1 GCA_903970335.1 Bacteroidota bacterium
GCGGGAGGGGTTTGGGGGCGGCGACCGGGAGGGGGGGCAGCGGCGTGGGCTTGGCCGCAGGAGGGAGCAGGCCGAGGCCTTCGGCGACTTCCTTGACGCTTTTGGGGCGGTGGGCGGCGTCTTTTTCGAGACAGGCGCGGATGGTCGCCTCCCAACGGGCGGGGATGGGTTCGCCGGTTTTGCCCAGATCGGCGCGGCGTTGGGCGAGGGAGGTGGGGACTTTTTCTTTAAGTTGGTAGAAGACGTCGCCGGTGAAGAAGGGGGGCTTGCCGGTGAGGAGGTCGTAGAGGGTGGCGCCGAGGGCGTAGATGTCGTCGGTGGCCTGGGCGACGGCACCGCAGGCCTGCTGGGGGCTCATGTAGGCGAGGGTGCCGCTGGTGCCGCGCTGGATGGTGACGCGGCTGAGGCTGTCGCTGATGCTGCTGGCGATGCCGAAGTCGGCGACCTTGACGCGGCCTGCGGAATCGACCATGACGTTGGCGGGCTTGAGGTCGCGATGGACGACGAGGGCCTCCTCGTGGGCGTAGCCGAGGGCGTTGAGGAGTTGTTTGGTCCAGGGCTCGAGATCCCGGACCTCGAAGAAGAGTTCATCGCGTTGGGCGCGCAATTCGGAGAGCGTTTTGCCATCGACGAATTCCATGGAGATGGCGGCGGCGGAACTGTCGCCGACGAAGTCGTAGACCTTGACGATATTGGCGTGGGCGAGCTTGCGGCTGCGGCGGGTCTCGCGCTTGAGTTCCTCGAGGGCGGTGGCATCCATGCGGATCTCATCGGGGAGGAATTTGAGGGCGATTTCCTCGCCGAGGTCTTCATCGCGGGCGAGCCAGACGATGCCCATGCCGCCGCGACCGACGATGCGGGTGAGGGTGTAGCGACGAAAGAGCTTCTGGCCCGGCGAAAAACTTCGCTGGGTCTTGTACGAGCCGAGATCGTCGGGGACGGGGTAGAATTCGTTGGCCACAAAGCGCTCCCGAGGACGAGTATCTACACTTTGGCGGAGGACACAATCCCGTTCGGCGGAGGGGGGGGAGGCAGGGGGGGAGAACTGAGAACTCAGAACGGGGAACGGGGAAGGCTGAGGAGGGCAACCGAATGACAGGTAGGTGGGAGAAGAGGCAACGAAGGTGCGGGGACACGGGTGTTTCCAAACTCCTGCGGAGGGCGGTACGTTTGGGAGCGAAGCTAAATTCGGTAATTTTTTTTCGACCGCTTCGCGGTGATGAAAAGAAAGATTACTGGTGAGGCAGAACCTCCCGGTAAAATTTCAGAAAGGGAAAAGGGTAACTCCAGACTAGGGCGAGACCACCACGACAACGCGGAACCCGAGGTCATCGCCTCGAAGACCGGGAGCAACGCTGTTGCGAAACGACGAGAGCAGAAACTGCGGAACAAGACTGCTCGACGAAGCCCCGCGCAACACCCGCGACTCGTGCTCCTTGTCGTATTTGTCCTCGCACCATTGGCAGACGTTGCCGCCCATGTCATACAAGCCATAGGCGTTGGCCGTGAAGCTACCTACCGGCGAGGTATTGGCGCAGCCGTCGTGGGTCAAGGATTCATCGTAATTGCCCGCGCCCGTTGGCGGAGGCCACTGTGTGCCCCAAGGATAAACGCCTGCGATCTTGCTGTCCTTGTCCTTGGGTGTGCCCTCGGTGCTTTCGTTCAAACCGACTGCCGTGCTCCATTCCGCGTCGGTGGGCAGGCGGTACTTCTGGTTTGGTCCCAGGATGCCTTCGGCTTGCTCTTTCCTAGTCAACCAGTCGCAGAAGGCGTGGGCGTCGTCCCAACTTACATTCACCGCCGGGTCGTTTTCGGTCTGAGTGAAGCTCGGCTTGGGCCAGTCATGGCCTGTGGCGGTCACGAAGGCCTGGTAGTCCTTGACGCGCACGTCCCAGACGCCGAAGAGGATGCCGTCGGTGCCGGCGGGGACGAACTTGACACCGAGGCTGTTGGTCCAGGGCTGGCCTGCGACGGGTGGCGATGGTATCGCCGATGGCACTGCGGCCTGCGCAATCGACGAGACTATTGGGCGGTCGCTATCGGCTTCCTTTTCATTCGCCCGAGCCTCGCGGCTTACGGCCTCTTCGCGGCGGCGGTCATTCGGAAAATCACGTGCGAAATCGGAAAATGCTTTGGCTGCGTCGGCGTATTGCCCCTTATTGAACAATGCCATGGCGTCGTTAAAGCGGACTGCGGCCTGCGTTGTTATGATAATTTGTACCCCTAAAGGCTGACAGGTATCGAGGATATCGTTGACCTTCTCTTTCTCGACATTGTCCTGCAAACACAGGATGGCTTTTTGTCCGGAATAGACCTGTGCCATAGACTTTAGTTTCTGTTGCAATTGGGCGAGAGTGACCGTAGCCCCTTCAAGTTTGATCGTACCATTTGTATAAAGGTCTATGATTGCGTCACTCTCCGTGGGCACGATGTCCTCGGCGGATGTGGTTGTACTTGCTAATGTTGGCGCAACGGCCGGCACGGGAGCAGGTGGCGTCACCACCGGCGCAGGTGGAGGAGGGGTAACGACTGGTGTGGGAGTCGGAGAGGCGGAAGCTTGGGCCTCGGGTGCTTGCGCGAGTTGAGACGAGATGGTGGTGAAGACGGAATGAACCTGTTGTCCGAGGGCGATGAGGAGGGCGACGACGCCGAGGCCCAGCAGGACCAGAACCAAGAACGTTACCCCGATCCACCGCAACGCACCGCTGCCGGACGATTTCTTTGGCGGGGGCGGTCCCGGTGGTGGCGTTGGAATCTCGACCTTTGGGATTGGGGCAGGTGGAGGCGTAGTTTTCCGCGTGAGCAGATCGAGGACTTCCCCGGCGCTTTGCGGGCGCTGGTGGGGTTCCTTGGCGAGGCACTGCATGACGACGGACTCGACCTGGGGCGGGATGTCGTTTTCGAGGCCGAATTCGGCGAGGCGGAGCGCCATTGGTTCGGGCGGGAGGTTCCGCGCCTGGTAGACGACATCGCCGGAGTAGAAGGGGGGCTTGCTGGTGAGCAATTCGTAGAGAGTCGCGCCGAGGGCGTAGAGGTCGTCGGTGGGGCGGGCGGTGCGGCCGTCCATCTGCTGCGGGCTCATGTAGGGGGGCGAACCGCTGGTGGCCTGGGGCAGGGAATTGCGGCTCATGGAATCGCTGAGGACACGGGCGATGCCGAAGTCGGCGAGCTTGAGGCGCCTGCGGGAATCGAGCATGAGGTTGCCGGGTTTCAAGTCGCGATGGATGACTTTTTCGCCGTGGGCGTAGTCGAGGGCGGCGCAGAGTTGGCGGACAAGCGGATCGAGCTCGGTCCAAGGCAGGACGCGGCCGGGGCGGGCGACGCGGAGATGGCTGAGGGTGAGGCCCTCGACGTATTCCATGGAGATGAAGGCGTCGGCGGATTTCGATTCGTAGAGATCGTGGATGCGGACGATGTTGGGGTGGGTGAGCTTGCGGCTCTTGGCGGTCTCGCGGCGGAGGTCGTCGAGGGCGGCGGGGTCGAGGCGGACTTGGGGCGGGAGGAATTTGAGGGCGACCTCCTCGTCGAGGCGGGTGTCGTGCGCAAGCCAGACGATGCCCATGCCGCCCTGGCCGAGGATTTTTTTCAGGACGTAACGGCCCTCGCCCATGATCTGGCCGGGGGTGAAGCCTTCCATGGTGACGCCGCTGCCGAGCGGGTCCATCTCGGGTGGGAAGTTGCCGGTACTCATGCTCTATGCCTCAGGTGGCGCAAGGCGACGATGGCGGTGGTGAGGTGGGTGATGCGGACGCCGTCACGGTCGTAGGTGAATTCGAGGTTGCCGCCGCAGAAGAGGTGGTCGGGCTTGATGGAGGAGGAGTCGCCGAAGGTGCAGCCCATGAGGCGGACGCGACCGGAGGGGCGGTCCGGGCGGTTGGTCTCGAGGTCGGCGTCGCGGTCCTCGACGATGACGAAGGCGTAGTGGGTGTGGCGGGTGGTGACGACGAGGCGGTCCTGGGGGAGCAGGAGGGTGAGGTCGAGTTCGGGGCCGTCGCGTTCGGTGTAGTCGGCGATGACCTTGAGCCAATCAGGGGGAGTTTCCATGGTACTGAAAGAGGACGTTGAGGAGATCGACGCGCTGGGCGAAATTGATCATGACGCCGGAGGGAGCACGGGTGGGCTGGCCGGTGTTGACGTCGATCTGCCCGATGATATTGCCGGCGGAGAGGATGCCGACGACCTCGCCCTTGGTGTTGAAGACGGGGCTGCCGCTGGCCCCACCGGCGGCACCGAGGTTGTGCTGGATGAGGAGTCGCCGGTCGGAATCGGCTTTGGCCATCCAGTAATCGGTGACGGAGGTGACGATGCCGGATTGCATGGTGGCGACGGGGTTGCGGAAATCGACGCCATCACCGGCGAGGTTTTCCATGGGGAAGCCGAGGTAGGCGATGCGCTGGCCGGAATCGAGCTGGGCGAGTTCGTCGGCGGAAGCGAGGGGGGCGCGAACGGGGACGTACTCGGAGACGTTTAAGATGCCGACATCGTAGGCGGGGACGGCGGGTTCCTTGCCTTCGGGGTTGAGGATCTTGATGCCGTATTGGGGGTGCGGTTGCGCTCCGGTGATGGTGTAGCGAAGGCCGGGGTTTTGGCTGATGACGATGAAGGCCTTGCCGCCCTTGGCAAGGAGGGCCTTGACCGGCTCGGCGACATGACCGTTGGTAGCGAAGGTGTGTTCGCCGACGGCCCAGGCGGTGGCGAAGGGATAGCTCCGCTCGCCGTCGGGAGTGGAAACGATGAGGACGACGAGGCCGACGCAGGGTTCGAGTTGGCGGGCGGCCTGGGCGAGTTGGGCGTCCTCGGTGGAAGCGAACTGGCGTCCAAGGAGGAGCCAGAGAAAACCGCCGCCTAGCAGGACGAGGGCGGCGAGGGCGAGCCAGAGCCAGGGGGAGGTTTGCGAGGTGGGGGTGGGGTAGGGACGCTGAGCCGGTGCGGGTACTGGGCGGTAGGTAGGAGCGGAAGTGGAGACGGGACGGGCGGCAGCGGAGGAGGCGATAGGTTGGGCCGAGGAGACAGGTGCGGCGAGACGGGCGGCGGGCACGGGGGGCAAACTGCCTTCGGCGCGGGCGAATTCGAATTTGAGCGTGGGACCGCCCCGGCCCAATTCGAGGACATCGCCGGAAGCGAGGTTATGCCGGGAGATTTTCCGCCCGTCGAGCCAGAGGCCGTCGCGGCTTTGGTCGGTGATTGACCAAGCCTGCTCGTTCTGCGATAGGACGGCATGGCGAGGAGAGACGGTTTTGTCCCAAGTGGGGTCGAAGGTGATTTCGCAGGTGAGGTCGGTGCCGAGAGTCAGGGGGCCGTTATCGAATTCGAGGATTTTGCTTCGGTTGAAGCCGGATAGACGAGTGACGATGAGGCGTGAGGCCATAAGATTAAGTAATTGAGGCAAACAATCGTGATTGCTCCAAGCTTCAACTTGGCAAATCTTGTGCCATGAGGCGAGAGGTGTATCTGGTGACGCAATTAGGGCCTGTTAGGGAAACGCTGATTTAATCTCCTTTGCTTGGAACAAGGTTTCAAGCAAGGCGCGGGAGTTGCTTGGTCGGGGCATGGAACAACAGATGAGTTTTGCGCAGGCGGAATACGCGGACAAAAAGAAAGTGACGCGGCGGGAGCGTTTTCTTGGGGAGATGAATCAAGTCGTGCCGTGGGCGCGGCTGGTGGCCCTGGTTGAGCCGCATTATCCTTCAGGGCAGCGCGGGCGTCCGCCCATCGATAGCGATGGCACGGATGCAAATCTCTCCGGTCAACGCGGGAGGCTGGCTTAGTTGGACCAGCCGGAGATTCCCCGTGTTCAGCGCTTCGGCCAGACGACGCAGGCCGGTTCCCGAAATCGTGAGTTGAACTCCGCCGATCTGAATTTCGAGCGTTTCGGGCATACCCAGGCTCCAGTTCCATTTTCCGATGGTGCGATACGGATAATAATAGATGCGAGGCTTTCCCACTTCCTGTTCAATCTGGACACAAAGAGTTTCGATGGATTTAGGGACCGGGTCGATGGAGCCCCATGGCCCGTCCCACTCGGTACCTTGCATGGCAGTTTCGGAGGGAACCCAATCCGGCATTTCTTCAGGCGGCATAGCGCATTCCTCCCGGTTTTAAGTTTTCCTTATTTGCCTGGGTTGCCGCGATGACGCGCTCGCGCACCGCTTTCCAGGCGTCGCCTTCCGCGACCAGCCCTTCCATAATTCGCCATTCCTTGACGCGCTTCTCGTGGAGTTCGTGCGCCAGCTTCCGATCAGAATCGCCTGCCATTGCGTCTTTCGCGCCTTTCAAGTTTGTCGTGTAGATGGTCTGCCGTTCCCGGAACCGGGAATTACTGACATACGCCTGCTGGAGATTGGCGGAGCGAATGCCTGCTTCGCCCAGGATTAAAATTCCGCGATCTACAGTCTTGCCTTGGGCGGCATGGGAAGTCGTCGCGTAGCCGTGGGTGTATTGCCGGAAGGTTCTCGGCAACACACGACCATCCTTGAGCCGGATTGAGCCATCCGGGTCGAAGCCCGCGACTTCCACAAGATTGCCGTTCTTGATTTTCGCGGGTTTCAGATTGCCCCGCATCAGCAGTTTCTCGCCTACGGCGACGGGAATCTGGTGGGCCTCGCCCACGTCGAAACTGTGAACACGTTTGGGGTCGAAAGCCCAACGGTCCCCATTTTCCCTCTCGACGATCAGACGCTCGCCTCGCACCTCGACCATCCTGACGGCCTCATCCTTGGCAAAGGCGGTCGTCTCGCGGTGGAATTGGAGAATATATCCCGGCTTGTAATTCTCGACCCGTTTGCGCTGCGCCGTTGTCCACCCGAAGGAGGAAGTCACCATGACCTCGTATTCGCTGCCGGAAATGAAGCCCCTGGCTTTCAACTTATCCCGCACGATTTCGGTAAAACTCTCGATTTCCGACCAGACCGGAGCAATGGCGAGGCAGCTTTTCCTGCTGGTAATGCTTTGGAGATAATCCTGCGCGGCCCGCTCATAGAGGGATGAAGCATTCTTGGCTTCGTGGACTTCACCCAGCTTTTCCAGTTGGGCGAATGCTTGGTGCGGCTGTTTGGCCGCGAGAAATTCGACCACCTTCCGATAAGCCGGATCGTGCTGCCGCTGGATTTTGGTCAGCCGAACCGTTTCCACCTCACAGTATTTCTGGACGGCGCGGAGGGCGTCGCCCGCCTCGACGGAACGGTGCTGCTTGATGTCGCCGACCAAGATAAGTCGGTTCTGGTTCGCCTTGGCGATGCGGCCCAAGTCGCGCATTTGCCGGATGGAAAGTAATCCTGCTTCATCCACGATGATCGTCCGATGAGTAATTTTCTGTTGGAGTTGACGATTGACCAAAAGGTACTGCACGGTCTCGGCCTCCGGCGTCAGTTCGTCGCGCAATTCGGCGGTTGCCTTCGAGCTGGGAGCGCAGGCGAAGACGGCGCCACCGGCAGCTTCGATACCCTTCAGGACTTCCTTCAACGAGGTCGTTTTACCTGTACCGGCGTCACCCTGAAACACGATGATCCGGTTTCGGCAGCGCAGGATTTTTTTCACCGCTTCCCAATGCTCGCCTTTCAAATGGCGGCTGATGGTCCGCTCGTCTCCCATCCTCGCATATTTGTCCCAATCGGAACGCGCCCAATGGATGAACTCCGCTTCCATCGCGAGAGTTTCGCGGGAGGTGATTTCATCCTCATGGCGAATGAGCGTGCCCTCGGCAACCCGGCGCTCCAGTTCCTGCCGGAGTCGGCTCAATTCCACCGAACCCCGGCCACCCACCAACGCCTCCCGTAAAAGAATGCGTTCATCAAAGACCGACTCGCGCTCGAAAAGGTGCTCTTCGGCGTAGTCCATGGCTTCCCGGTGAGTCGAAGCCTCAAATCCGGTAGTGCGCTCTTTGGCTTCCCGAATAATCCGTTCGATGGTCTCGAAGGACTCCCCGCATTCTTCCATCCAGGCGCTGCGCAAGTATTCGGCGGACACATGCTGCTTTTCAGCCCGCGTGTCGGACGCAATTTTCTGCAAGCCCCGCTGGTCGGTGATGCCGAGTTCCGACGCCTTTTCCAGTATCTCATCCCGGCGTTTGCTGAATTGTTTGCGCAGATGGGCCGGAAATCCCTTGATCTCGAATCCGATCCCTTCCGACGGCTCCAGTTCATAACCGCCCTCCCTCATGCGTTGAGCCAGCTTGTTGTAACTGACCTCGCGGAAAAAACTCTGGTAGCGGTAAAAGTTCGAGGGCTGGACCCCTTTCCAGCGCTTCTCCACCGGATCGTAGGTCGCGTTCATCACGCAAAGGTGGGTGTGAAGCTGCGGATCGAGGGCGCGGCTGGCGTCGTGGGTGACGACTGCCGCCACCATATTGCCGGTGATCCGGTTTTCATCTTTTCTTCCGTCCGCGCGGATTCGGGTTTCAACCACCGCCTCGATTTCCGTCAAAGTTTCCTGCGCGGCCTCCTGCCACCATTGCTCGATCCGTTTGTCTCCGCCGACCAGCAGGGCAATGGAAACGTCCTTCGGGACCGACATTTGAGCAAAGTAACAGACCCGGCGATTGGCCTTTTCCCGAACCGTCAGCTTCCCGCTCGTTTCGGGATGTTTCCCGGCGCAGAGACGGGCGAAATGTTCCATTTGGACTTCACCGCGCAAGCCCAGCCGCTCGGCCCCCTGACCGACCCACCTCATGGGCGACTGACCGCCTTGGGTCAGGTAATCGCCTTTCCCCATGTGCTCGGAGAAATAGTTGAGCGCTCCCTTGATGGAATGACACGGACGGTCGAATCGAACCATGCCCGCATTTTCTCATCTGCCCCCCCTCCGGGTCTAAGACTACTTGGTAGCTCTTTCGACTACCGGGGCGCGGAGGAATAGCTGTCGTCCGGGTAAAAGGCTTCCTCCAAGACTCGTCGGACGAATTCTGCCCCTCGTGTTTCCTCGCTTTCCCTGGGACCGGCCACATTAAGACGCTTGATACCCTGTTCCGCGACAAAGCGCCGAAGAGCCGCCGCGTGACGTTGTTTCGATTGAGCCGACAGATGGAGAACCGGCTTAAGCTGAAGACGCGCCCTCTCCATCGTGTATTTTGAGCCACCCGACAGCCTGGTCGTCAGGGAAAAGATTACGGTTCCATCGGAGTCGCGTACATTCCATTCCGTCCGTTCCGCATCATCGGAAGTCGGCGTTTCCTTGAGCGAATAGGCCAACGAAACCGTGCCGTCTTCCGCGATTCGACCTTGAGGACACCAACCACCGTGAGGAATACGATGACCGATGGCCCAATCCAAAGCGGCCCGATCAACCCCGGTCTGGCCACCTGAAACAATGACCGGAATGAAAATAGGCTTCTTCATCGTCGATAACGCTCAGTGTTTCTCTCCACCCCGATCTCGCCACTTCCCGAGATAGCGCGAAACTATTAGTGACAAATGCGCCGAAAATCCAGCCTGCAGATTATTTTTGAGGGACACGGCACCCCTAAGCTTCGCTTAGGTTTTTGTCCGACACCCGCCGTGATTCTCAGTAATTTAACAGGCCGGATCGGTACCGCGAGCAAACCCTACTGGCACCATAGCAGCAAGCGATGGTCGAACGCAGAATATTTTGCGTATCGCATCGGTAGCTCATCGGTAAAGGATTATTTCTTGAGCAGTATCTTTTGCGTGCCGCATCACCCGCGCGAGTGTCGCCGTTGCATCGGCAGTGGCAGATTCATCTTCTTTCATTGGTGACGAAAGATACTCCGACTACAAAATCAGCTTTTAGCTGGCTTTACATTTTTCTTAGCGCGGCAGTTTTTCATTGGCGCAACCGAAACAGCGCATGGGCGAAGCGGCAACCACACTGCGTGCGGGCTGGCAGCACCAAAGGCGTTGTTCATAAGCCAGCGCAGCAATGCCGCAGGCACAGCACGTCGGGTAAGGAGTTGGCATTGCTGCCAACTCCTCCCCTTAGAACCGGACTTGAAAGTTTCCCTTCATCCGGCTCGGACCATAATCAAGCCTCTGGATGGGAGGCCGGTATCACGACTGATTGAGGCAGGCCCATGG
>CAJCII010000044.1 GCA_903970335.1 Bacteroidota bacterium
CCAAGCTGTTTCTCGCCATGTTCGGCCAGTACCCGTGGAAGTACCTCCCGATCATCCCCGCCGAAATCATCCTCCTGCCCAACTGGCTCTACTTTAACATCTACGAGATGTCCTCCTGGAGCCGCGCCATGGTCGTCCCGCTCTCCATCATCAACCACTTCAAGCCGGTGCGCCATTTGCCGCCCGAGAAGCAACTCCACGAACTCTTCCCCTACGGCACCGAGCACTCCAACCTCAACCTCCGCTTCGACGACAAACTCTTCACCTGGAAAAATTTCTTCCTCGGCTGGAACCGCTTCCTCAAATTCCTCGAAACCCTCCCATGGAAACCCTTCCGCAGTCGCGCCCTGAAAAAAGCCGAGGCTTGGATCACGGAGCGGATCGGCGAGGGCTCGGACGGACTCGGCGCCATCTTCCCGAGCATGATGTACACCCTCATGGTCCTGAAGACCCTCGGCTACGGTGACGAACACCCCATCGTCCGCAAAGCCACTGCCGATTTTCTCGGCCTGGAAAAAGACGACATCGAGCATGACGATTTCCGCATCCAGCCCTGCCTCTCCCCCATCTGGGACTCCGCCATCACCGCCTTCGCCCTCGCCGAGTCGGGCATCCCCGCCGATCACCCCCAATTACGCAAAGCCGGCGAGTGGATTCTCTCCAAAGAAGTAAAGGACTTCCGCGGCGACTGGCGGCACAAGAACCCAACGCCCATCACCAGCGGCTGGGCCTTCGAGTTCAACAACAAGTACTACCCCGATGTCGACGACACCTTCAAGGTCCTCCTCGCCCTCAGCGTCATCGACCTGCCTGACGAGGCCGTCAAAAAAGAGACGATGAACCGCGCCCTCGCCTGGTCCGTCAGCTTCCAGTGCAAGAACGGCGGATTCGCCGCCTTCGACAAGGACGTGACCAAAAAATGGCTTCAGGACGTCCCTTTCGCCGACCACAACGCCATCCTCGATCCCCCTTGCAGCGACATCACCTCCCGGGCCCTCGAGGTCTTCGGTCGCATGGGCCTCAACCCCAAGGAACCCTACATCAAGCGCGCTCTCCGCTTCGTCAAGGAGACCCAGTTGCCCGACGGATCCTGGGAAGGCCGCTGGGGCGTCAACTACATCTACGGAACCTGGCTCGTTCTGCGCGGACTTCGCGCCATCGGCGTCGATATGTACCAGGACTGGATCCTCCGTGGCATGAACTGGCTCGAATCGTGCCAAAACGCCGACGGCGGCTGGGGCGAAACCTGCGCCACCTACGAAAACCCCAAGCTCAAGGGCCAGGGCGAAAGCACCCCCTCCCAGACCGCGTGGGCTCTCATGGGCATCATCGCCGCCAGCGACCACCTCACCCCCAGCATCCTGCGCGGCATCGAGTACCTCGTGCGCACCCAAAATCCCGACGGCTCCTGGACTGAAGATCACATCACCGGCACCGGCTTCCCCAAGGTCTTCTATCTCAAGTACGACATGTACCGCAACAATTGGCCGCTCCTCGCCCTCGCCGATTTCCAACGTCTCGCCGCCCGGGAGCGGCGATGATCTGTTACGCCTTCCCCCTCGCGCATGAGGCGGGCGAGCTCCTCAAGCTCTGCACCCAGAAGGAGGAATTCTCCATCGGTAGCCTCCACTGCACCCTCGCCAACTTCCGGGGACGCCCCATCCTCGTCGCCCTCGTCGGCATGGGCCGGCCACGCGCCGCCGAAAACACCCGCACCATCTTCCAGTACTTCCGCCCCAAGGGCTTCGTCCTCGCCGGTTACGCCGGTGCCCTCATCCCGCAAATGAAAGTCGGCCAGGTCGCCCTCTCCTCCAACCTCACCTCGCCCGAAGTTCTCCCCTTCCTCCGCCTCCTCAACGGCTTCGACTTCGCCAGCTTCTGCACCGCCGACGAAATCGTCGCCACCCCCGAAAAGCGGGACTGGTACGCCAAAAAAACCAATTTCCAAGTCGTCGAAATGGAAAGCGACGCCGTCGCCGAAATCGTCGCTACCCGCCGCGTCCCCTTCATCGCCATCCGAGTCATCAGCGACGATTACCATCAGGTCCTCCCCACCGGTGCCCTCGCCGCCGGCTTCGATGCCGAAAAGGGACAGGCCACCCCCGTCAAGCTCCTCCTTTACCTCGCCCGGCATTCCAACGAATACGGCCCTTTCAAAAAATTCGTCGAAGAACTCGGCCTCGCCCGCAAAAACCTCACCACCTTCCTCCAGCAACTCAACGACGAACTGCCCTCAAGCTGGTAAGATCTTCGGAGGTCACCCGTTCCGTTTTTAGCGCCTGTCTCAGCTTCTTTTTCCAGGAACGACAGTGGTGAAGGCACTGGTGGACGGCGTTACAGGCCACAAAGGCCCCAAGCTCGAACCGCAACGCCACGCCATAACGCCGGACCGTCTCCTCGAGCCGTTCCTGCGCATGGGCGTAAAGCTGCCGGTCGAAACGGTTGATCCCGGAAATCGCTTCGACTATCTCCAGCGAAAGAGAATGGTCTGGCTGTGGATTGATGTTTTTGGGCACATAAAAATGCCAGCGAAATCCATAGACCCGTTTCAGCGCCATCCAGGAAAGATCGAACCGTTCGGTCAGTCCGACGAAACCGAAATATCGATCCAAATTCGCTCGCGCCCGTTTCAGATGCTCCTCCGAACACTCCCCGAAGGGTAAGTCCCAATCGGCATTTGCCAGGGCGCGGGTCTGGCCGTTATCGAGTTCGCGGCCAAGCGTTTCGTGGCAGGACGAGTTCCAGTCGGGCCTCTTCAGGTCGAATCGATGGTCCCGCGGTACCACGCCCATGCGCCGTAGCATTAAATAGTAGGAGATAAATCTCTTGACCGGATCGCGTAGGAATGTGGCATAGCGCGCCGGGCCGGGCAAGATCTCGTGCAGACCGAATTTCATGTGCCCGATAACGGCCCGATAACGAGGTTGCTCACCCTTCCGTTTGACGATGAACTGGTCCCACACCTGAGTCGTCAACAGGCCGCAGTGCGTATCCAGAACCGACTCCTGCCGGTACTCGCGAGTGATCAGGTTATGAAACGTCTGCCCTCCGGTCTTCGGTATGTGCAAAAAAATATCGCAGGCACCGCCATTATCGTTCGCGCCTGCCGATCCGTTCTTCCTTGCCATAATCCATAGACGTTTAGGGCATGAAAAAGTCACCCGATTTCGTCATTGGAATTTCAAACAACACCCCGACAAAGAATATCCCCACCCACCTCCGCGTAGCTTACCTCCCGCAGTCGGATCGGCCTCTCCAATTCCTCCAGGGCGCGCGGCGCCGTCCCCATCACGGCGGGCGCGATAAAAAACGTCACCTCGTTCACCAGTCCCGACGCAAACGCCTCCGTCAAAATCCTCCCCCCGCCCTCGATCAACAGGTGCGACACCCCCAGTTCCCCCAACGCCGCGACAATCTCGGTCAGCGGTCTCCCCTGGAAAACCAGCGTCCGGTCCCGGTACCGGTCCGTAAATAAATGCAGCGTCCTCGGCAAGCTCCCGCTCCGCGTCGTCACCACCCGCCACGGCTGCACCTTCCCCCGCCGCCCCGGTAGCCGCACCGTCAACCGCGGATTGTCCTGCCGCGCCGTCTCCGCTCCGACCAAAATCGCATCCGCTTCCCACCGCAACTCGTGCGCCACCCTCCTCGCCTCCGGCGACGTCAGCCACCGATCGTCCCCCGCTGGCGTCGTGATCCGTCCATCCAGCGAGAGCGCGATCTTCCCCACCACCCACGGACGCTTCCGCACGATCCACCAGTTGAAATCGCGATTCAACGCCGTCGCTTCCTCCGCCAGTATTCCGTTCGAAACCTCGACTCCGCCCGCCCCCAGCAACCGCATCGCCGCGCCCGCGTGAACCGGATTCGGATCCGTCGCCGCAAAGACCACCCGCGCGATTTTCTCCCGCAAAATCAGCCCCGTGCACGGCGGCGTTCGCCCCTGCGTCGAGCATGGCTCCAGCGTCACGTAGAGCGTCGCCCCCGCCACCTCATGCCCCCGCTTCTTCGCCTCGGCCACGGCCTCGACTTCCGCATGAGGCCCGCCCGCGCGACGATGGTATCCCTCGCCGATGATCGTGCTCCCGTGCACCAGCACCGCTCCCACGCGCGGATTCGGCAGGGTCAGCCCCGCTCCGAGTCGCGCCAGCTCCAGCGCCCGACGGAGATAACGCCGATCCATCTCGGACCGCTTGTCGTGAAGTGCCTTTCCCATTGCACGCCCCTAATCGCCAAAAAATTTCTCCACGAATTCCTTCGCCTCGAACCGCTTCAGGTCCTCCGGCTTCTCGCCCCGCCCCAGGTAATAAGTCGGCAGCCCCGTCTCCGCCCGCACCGCCGCCACCATCCCGCCCCGCGCCGAGCCGTCCAGCTTCGTCACGATCAACCCCGTCAGCCCCACTCCTCCGTGAAATTCCCGCACCTGCTGCAACACCCCGCTCCCCGTCATCCCGTCCGCCACCAGCCACGTATGGTGCGGCACCGTTTCCGCTTTCTTCTGCAGGCTCCGCTTGATCTTCTCCAGCTCCAGCAACAGG
>CAJCII010000045.1 GCA_903970335.1 Bacteroidota bacterium
CAGTCGCTGGAATCGCGTCGCGTACTTCGGTTCCGACCACGCCCCGCACAGGTCCCCGCCGATCACCTCCACCTTTTCCCGCAGCGCCCCCAGCGCCCACACCACGTCCTCGCACGTCAAGCGCCCCTGCTCCCAGTTCGTCGCCGCTTCCGTGTTCGCCAAGCAATCCATGTCGATCGTCACATAAACCCGCGCACCCGCCCGCTTCTCCGTCCACCCCAGAAATTGCGACCGCCACGTCTCCGGCTTCAGCGGACTCAGCCACGCCGGATACCCCATCCCTTTCTGCTCCCACGGATGCACGATGAGCCGTCCCTCCCTCGCTGCGTTGCGATTGCCCAGCAGCCGTCCCGGGAAATTGCACTCGAAGTTCCCGCAACCCCAGATGCTCACCCCCTCGATGCGCGGATTCTCCAGCGCCCGGTTGATCCACGCCCCGCACGACCACTTCGGCGGTCGAATGTCCCAGTCGGGATGATTGTCGAACGACACAACATAATACGGCTCCCGGAACTGCCGCGTCCACACTGCGCTCAAGTGATGAAAGTCGCCCGAGCCAAATAGCGTGTAGGGCCGGAACGCGCCGCCGTGCTTCGCTGCGAACGTCTCAATCCGTTTCGCCGACGAAATGAACCGCAGCCCCTTCGCCTCCTCGCGCACCTCGACGGTCTCGAACTCCGTCCCGATCTCCCCGAAAAGAAAGTCCCACGCCTCGTCCGTCCGAAACCAAACGCTCTTGCCGGGAATGCTCACCGCCCCGACTTACCACAATTCATGCGCGTTGGAAAACTTCCGGATCATCGGATCGTACCGTGTCGGCTCCAGGTAGGGCACCACTGCGCGGAAGAGCGGGTTGATCCAGTCCCACGTCGAGCGCACATACAGGTCCAGCGGCACCAGCTCGTGGCGCAGGTGATACTTCGGCTCGTAATTCAACGGCGCGCTGTAGTAGGTCTGGTACTTGTTCGCGATCGCCCACGTGACGATGTCCCGGAACGTCACAAAATAAAGATGGTTCTCCAGCGCCACCGAGTAATCCAGTCCGATGTAGTGGTCCCGCAACACCCCGTCGTGCCCCGCGCAGGAACTGAACGCCACCGCCTTCCCCTTCTGCCGCCAGATAAAGAAAATCGCCCGGTCTCCCATCCGTCGCCCCACCTCCACGAAGTACGACTTCGTCAGTTCCTCGAACTTGTAGCGCGACCGCTCCAGCACCTGTTGATAAAGCGGAAAGACCTCGTCGATGTACGGGGAGATGTCCGTCGTCACCAGCATTTCCAACGGCTCGCCCGCCGCCGCTTTTCGATATTTCTGGCGCAAATTCTTCCGCGTCTTGTGGCTCAGCTTCGTCTGCAAATAGTCCTCGAAATCCTTGAAATTCAGCTCCAGCCGCGAGCCCGGCATACTTGGCACCCGCCCGAACCCGGCCCGTCGCATCGGCCGCAACGCCTTCCGGTACGACTTCGGGAAATCCTTCAGCACGATCATCGCCGCCTTCAATTTCCGCGCCACCGGTTGCAACGCTTCCGGCATCGCCTTCGCCACCCACTCCACTCCCCCGGACGTCTGGTCGCACACCAAATGTCCCTCGCCTGCGGAACAGCCCACCATCAGCATCCGCAACACCAAGGTCGAAGGAAATCGCTGGCGGATTTTTTTCATTGCGCGACGCACCGCGTCCGGCATCCCGGTCACCAAGTCCTGGTTCACCATCAGAAATGGCTGGATCGCTCGCGTCGTGCCCGACTTGTCTTTCAAGATCAGGTAATAGTGCCCGAACTGGTGCCCCAACGCCTCATGCGTCAACTCGTAGTAGCGATGATCGTTCGCCTGGTGCTTCAGCCCGGCCGCCCAGATTTCCGCATCGGCCTCCGGAATGCGACTCGTCACCAGCGCGCGCCCGAACGAAGTCGGCACCGAAATCTGATCGCGGATCGTCTCGCTCGACTTCCGCGTCACGGAGTCGAGGTGCAGTCCGATCTCGGAATAACTAGCGGTCGTTTGAAGAAAGACTTCCTTATGCATGGGCGGCGGTAGGTTTCGTGTCAATAAGGGTTAACAATAAGCGTTAAATTCTTTTTCAGGCAAAAAGCCCCCCTGTCAGACTGAAAGTTGGTCTACACTAATCGTTGTCTCTTCCAATGCAAGTCCTTGCTGCAACACATTTGTTGCTCTCACTCAGGAGGTAACACCTGTTTTTTCCGCCGTCATCTTTTCCTTTGGAGGGATTAGCGGACGGCTCTTTTCCGGCAAATCCGGGTCGAGAAAACCCAGCGCATGGGGCGGAATAATGACTCGCACTCCCTCCCGCCGTTGCTCCTCCGCGATCTTCCGGTGAAAGGCATCCATCAGCGTCCAGTGCATCTTCGGGCGAAAATGGTGTTCCGCGTGATACCCATTATTAAACCAGAGCCAGTTGTAGAGTTTGTGATAACTGCTCACCCCCCACGCGATCGGCTTGTCCGGGTTCCCGCCAAAATGCAGGTAGTACCCGTTCAGGTAGGAAAGGCAGTGCCCCACATAATAGAACGGCAGGAAAAAGACGATGAAATGCCAGTTCAGCACGCCCATCAGCACGAAGAAACTCAGGAACGCCACGATCTCGAAAACGCCCCACACCGCGTCCGCCCGACTCTTCCGCGCGATCTCGTTGTAAATCGCCTTCGGGTCGTCCCGGAAATAACTCAGCAAAACATAACTCCAGATCTTCTCCGCTTCCCCATCGTGCCCGTGCCGGTAAATCGAGAGCCAGTCGATCGTTTCCCCGTTTTCGTCCTGCTTGTCGCTGTTCCCCATGTGGTGCCGTTGGTGCACATACTCGTAAAACGTCTGCGAGAACCCGATCGCCAGCGACTCCACCAGGCTGAAAATCCGGTTCAATGTCGGCGACGCGAAGTACGGATTGTGCAGAAAATTATGCGAGATGCCGTTGATGTTCCACGAAATGCCGATCGCATACGTGAACCCCATGCCGATCAGGACCCACCACGGCGCAACCGGAAACACCGCGAAAAACGTCAGCAAAAACGCCAGTTGCGCCACCCCGCAAAGCACCGGCACGATGTCCCATTTCGAATACGTGAGTAGCTTCATAATCGGCAAGAGCGCGAAATCGTAGCCCGAATATTACAAACACGCAAGAATCCTGCATCGCTTGGGGAACATGACCGAAATCATGCTCAAATTCCGGTATACCGAGGTGCCCATAAACCTTCTGCACCGTTTGTTTCGGCTGGACGGTGAGCCGCGCCCTCCCAAAAGGCACCGTCGCAAGGGACTGCGACGGCTACCGACGGAGGGAAGGCGCACCACGCCTGTCGTTAGCCCTCGAAATAGACACAGCCTGTCCCCCCCGCTCTTCAGAAACGTAGCGCCCATCGATGCGGGCAATTTGCATGAAAAACTTCCGCCGACATGCAGGGTGGGGGCATCGCGTACGGTCTCTTGAGGACGGTCTCGCGCGTAAGTCGTTGTTCTGCATATAGGTAAGTCTGCCAAATTTATTTTGGCACGAGCAATGCAAGTTCCATCGATGGGTCGGCTTACGTCGATAAAAATTCTCAACGAATAAAGAACCCCGCCGCAAGCAGCGGGGTATTGGGGAACAATTTCAGATTACAACAAGAACGCCGCAAGCGGCGGGGAATTGACCCGAACGAGATTAAAACCAAACTCAGGATTCTTATGAAATCAACCTTACTCTCCCTGGCATTATTGCCGCTGTTGTTGACCGGTTGCGTCCATGTCGGAGCAGGAGTGGATGTCGATACGTACAATCAGCCCCAAGCTGCGCCGTTTTCGCATGAGGTTTGCCCGGCAGCCAAGCAAGGTGCGGCCACGGCAAGCAGCGGCTCGGGTGCGGAACCACAAACGGTGCAAATCGATAATTCCAGCCAGCGGTTGGCCCAAGAATAGCGTTTCCGAAGCGAGTGCCGAAGCCCTAAGATCGTGGGATGAAGTCCGACTTGGAATGGCAGAGACGCTACGAGGAGAACGATACGCCGTGGGACAAAGGGGAGGTCGCACCGGCGCTGGCCCGCTATTTGCGGGAGGGGAAAATTGCCGGTCGGGTGCTGGTGCCCGGCTGCGGCAGGGGGCACGAGGTGAGGGCGCTGGGAGAATTGCCGAAGACGACGGTGGTGGGGCTGGACGTGTCGGCGGCGGCGGTGGCGCAGGCGAAAGGACTGGCGGCTCAGATGTCTTCGGAGCAGGAGGTGAGTTTTGTCGTGGGGGACTTTTTTCATCTGCCGGTCAAATTGCGCCGGTCGTTCGATTGGGTGGTCGAGCATACGTGTTTTTGCGCGATCGAACCCCACCGGCGGCAGGACTATGTGCGGGCGGCGGCGGCGGCGTTGCGGAGCGACGGAAAGATTTTCGGCATATTTTATCTCAACCCGGAGACGGAGAGCGGGCCGCCCTTTGCGGTGAGTCGGGAGGAGCTGGTCGAGTTGTTCGACCCGCATTTTACACCGATGGAGGAATGGGTGCCGAAGGAGGCCTTTGCGGGTCGGGAGGGGCGGGAGTTGGTGAGGATCATGCAGAAGCGGTGACGGCGTAAACTCATGGTGAGGGGATGTGGACCGTCTGCTTGAACTTGCTTGAGCGCTCGTTATCCGCGACACTTCTTTATGGCCATTAAATTTCAGTTTAATGAGAAAAAGGCCGTTCAAGCGGCGGCCTACCTTATCCAAAAAAACG
>CAJCII010000046.1 GCA_903970335.1 Bacteroidota bacterium
GAGTCGCGGAATGCTGGAAGGGGGTCGCGTTCCGGGTGAAAACCCTGGATTAGTTCCGAAAGTTCGCTCTTATTCTCCCCTGTAACCGCTTGATTGCATGCTATAGTCTCGGCCAACTGCCAACCAACGAGACCAGGAGCACTTACAATGGAAGCAAGAGCGATCAGCGGCGCCGACGGACGACGCTCGCACCACATCCGGAGAACGCCTCCGTACTCCGCTTGAGGGTTGAAAACCGGAAATTCCTTGAAAACCGCACAACCGCGCACAACCCTGCACAATTCGAATGACAAAGGTCTTACATTTAGCGTGGCTCAAAGATTCCGGGCGGTTCCTGTGGAAACGTCGTCAAGGGTTCGCCCCCCGCCCGCTGCGACCCGTCCGCCCCGATCCCTAACCAACCTCCGAACGCCCGTCCTGCGATTCCGCACCCGCCCCATCCCCCGCAACACAAAGCGGCATACAAATTGAACGATTGCTTACGGTTCCAATTCGGGCGATAATGGGGACACAACGTTGGGACGCGAGACGGCCATTTCGCCAAAATGCCGGCAGCCAGACGGGATTTTGTTTCGGCGTCCTTCGGAGGGTGTTGCGTGAAGCGTACGGTAACGGATGAGACTCTGCGTTGTTCGTTCTGCCATAAGAGCCAGGATGTTGTCGGTAAGCTGATTTCTTCCCCCAGTGAATTCCCCCGCGCCTACATTTGCGACGAATGCATCGCGGTCTGTAATTCCATCCTCGAAGACGATAAAAGCGACCAGCCCTCGCCCACCGCGGGTAAAATCGCCAAGCCGCTCGAAGTCAAGGAATTCCTCGATCAATACGTAATCGGGCAGGACGCCACCAAGAAAAAGCTCTCCGTCGCCGTCTACAACCACTCCAAACGCATTCAGATCAACAAGGTTCGCAATCCCGAAGTCGAATTGCAAAAATCGAACATCCTCCTGATCGGGCCCACCGGCACGGGGAAAACGCTGCTCGCCCAGACCCTCGCCCGCGTGCTCGATGTCCCGTTTGCCATCGTCGACGCCACCACGCTCACCGAGGCCGGATACGTCGGTGAAGACGTCGAGAACATCATCCTGAAGCTGCTGCAGGCGGCCGACGGCGATGTCCAGCGCTGCCAGAACGGCATCATCTACATCGACGAAATCGACAAAATCTGCCGCAAGGACGAAAACCCTTCCATCACCCGCGATGTTTCGGGCGAGGGCGTGCAGCAGGCGCTGCTTAAGATCCTCGAAGGCACCATCGCCAACGTTCCGCCGCAGGGCGGCCGCAAGCACCCCCACCAGGAATTCACGCCGGTCGATACCTCCAACATCCTCTTTATCTGCGGCGGCGCGTTCGTGGGACTGGAAAAGGTCGTCGCGCGGCGCGTCGGCAAGAAGACCATGGGCTTCCTCGCCGAAGAGCAGAACGATCGCAACGCCACGGCTTCTAAAGCCATCCCGATGCACGGTCACCGCGATCAGGAAATGCTGCAATTCCTGCAGCCGCATGACCTCATGAAGTTCGGCTTCATCCCCGAATTCATCGGACGCCTGCCCGTCATCGCCACCCTCGAAGACCTCGATAAACAAGCGCTCATCCAGATCCTCACCCGCCCCAAGAACGCCATCATCAAGCAGTACCAGAAGCTTTTCGAATACGAGAATGTCCGGTTGAAATTTTCCGAAGACGCTCTCGACGCCATCGCCACTCTCGCCATGGAGCGCAAGGTCGGAGCCCGCGGGCTGCGCATGATCCTCGAAGAACTCATGCTCGACCTGATGTACTATATCCCGTCATATAAGAAGGTCCGCGAGTTTCAGGTCACGCGCGAAATGGTGTTGTCCCAGAAGATCAGTCTTACCCTGCTCGAAAAGGCAGGGTAAGAGTCTTTTTCCGGTCAGTCATAATCTAGGTAGCAGGAGAGCCGGGCGCTTCACCCGTCGTCCGTCTCCGTTTCCTTTCACGGGTACTTAGACTACATGCTCACATCCAAAGAAAAGCCCGATACCCGGCGATTGCCGATGATGCCCATTCGGGACGTGGTCATCTTCCCGTACATGATGACCCCGTTCGTGGTGGGCCGGGAGTCCAGCGTTCGCGCTCTTGAAGACGCGATGGCCGGCGATAAGAAGATCTTTCTCGCCACCCAGCATGACGCCTCGGTTGACGAACCGCGCCCCCACGAAATCTATTCGGTCGGCACCATCGTCAGCATTGTGCAAAGCCTCAAGCTGCCCGACGGCAACATCAAAGTGCTGGTCGAGGGCGTGGAGCGCGCGAAGGTCGTTTCGGTGAATGACGACGAGGGTTTCTTCCGCGCCGTGGTTCGCGTCTCGCACTATAAGGTCGAACAGGGCCCGCAGCTCGAAGCCCTCGTCGGCCGCGTCACCACGCTTTTCGAACAGTACGTCAAGCTCAGCCAGAATCTGAACTATGAGTCGATGATCGCCGCCATTCGCGTCGACGATCCCGGCAAGCTGGCCGACACCGTGGGAGCCAACCTCCAGCTCACCATCGAAGAGAAGCAGGAGCTGCTCGAAATCTTCGATCCCATCGATCGTCTCACCCGCGTGGCCGAGATGCTCGATATCGAGATCGAGAAGCTCAACGTCGATCGCACCATCCAGGGCCGCGTAAAGCGCCAGATGGAGAAGGCGCAAAAAGAGTACTACCTCAACGAGAAGATCAAGGCCATTCAGAAAGAGCTCGGCCGCGGCGAGAAGAGCGAGATCGACGAACTGAAGAATCGCATCGAAGCCGCCGGCATGACCAAAGACGCCCTCGATAAGGCCATGGCGGAGTTGAAGCGGCTCGAGAACATGCCGCCGATGTCCGCCGAGTCCACCGTTTCCCGCAACTACCTCGATTGGCTCCTCGCGGTGCCGTGGAAGAAGAAATCCAAGGAAATCCGCGATCTCAAGTTCGCCGATGAGGTGCTCAACAGCGACCACTACGGCCTCGAGAAGATCAAGGAGCGCATCCTCGAATTCCTCGCCGTTCGTCGTTTGGTAAAAAACCCGAAAGGTTCGATTCTCTGTTTCGTCGGACCTCCGGGCGTCGGCAAAACGTCGCTTGGCATGTCGATCGCGAAGGCCACCGGACGGAAGTTTGTCCGCATGTCTCTCGGCGGCGTTCGGGATGAAGCCGAAGTGCGCGGCCATCGCCGCACGTACATCGGCGCGCTCCCCGGCCAGATCATTCAGATGATGAAGAAAGCCGGCACCAAGAACCCGGTCTTCATGCTGGATGAGATCGACAAGATGTCGACCGATTTCCGCGGAGACCCGTCCGCCGCGCTGCTCGAGGTTCTCGATCCCGAACAGAATTTCATGTTCGTCGACCACTACCTCGACGTCGAATACGACCTCAGCCAGGTGTTCTTCATCGCCACGGCGAACGTGCTCCACACCATTCCGCCGGCGCTGCAGGATCGCATGGAAGTGATCCGGCTCTCGGGCTACACCGAACTCGAGAAGCTGGAAATCGCCAAGCGCTTTCTGGTGCGCAAACAACTCGAAGCTACGGGCTTAACTCCCGATCAGATCGAGTTCACCGACGACGGCCTGAACGGCCTGGTGAATTTCTACACCCGCGAGGCCGGCGTTCGCAACCTGGAGCGCGAAGTTGGAAACGTCTGCCGCAAAGTGGCTCGCGTGGTGGTCAGCGCCACCACCGGTGAGAAAGTCGAGAAGCGGGTCATTACGACGGAACTTCTGGCGGATCTGCTCGGCCCGACCAAGTTCCGCGACCTGACCACCGAGAAGACCAACGAGATCGGCGCCGCGACCGGTCTGGCCTGGACCGAAGTGGGCGGCCAGATCCTCACCACCGAAGCGACGCTGATGGAGGGCAAAGGCAAGCTGACCATCACCGGGAAGCTCGGGGACGTGATGCAGGAATCGGCGCAGGCGGCCATGAGTTACATCCGCTCCCGCGCGCATCAGTTTGGTCTGCCCCGCGACTTCTATCGCAATCTCGATATCCACCTGCACGTTCCGGAAGGCGCCATTCCCAAAGACGGGCCTTCCGCGGGAATCACCATGGCAACCACCATCGCCAGCGCGCTCACCAAGATCGCGGTTCGCGGCGATGTCTGCATGACCGGAGAAATCACCCTTCGCGGCAAGGTGCTGCCGATTGGCGGCTTGAAAGAGAAGCTGCTGGCCGCCCATCGCCACGGCATGACCGAAGCGATCATGCCCAAAGACAATCAGAAGGATTTGCCCGACATCCCGGAGCCCATCCGCAACACGATGAAACTGCATTTCGTCGACTCGATGGACGACGTGCTCAAGATTGCGCTGGAACGGGAAATCATCGCGCTCCCGCTGCCGCCCGAAGTACCGGCCGTGGATATCGCGGTGCGGCCCCTCGACGAGAACCGCGCACACTAGCTTCCGAGTTCGGCAAAAATGAGAAGGGACCGTACCGCCCCACTCCGAGCCCGACCGAGAGGGAGGGTCCTCCGCGGTCGGCTCAAACGTGGGACGAACCGGGCCAAGCGGGAGCTCTTTCCGTTCGAAAGCAACAGGGCCAAGTCCCTGCTGCTTTCTTTTCCCGGCCACGTTTGACTCCGAGAAATCGTGTATAATTGAAGGCAGAATTCATCGTTAGCGCCGGCACCCCCCAGCAGTTCCCCACCGACGGGCTGCAGGAGATCGCGTTCTTGGGGCGTAGTAATGTCGGAAAGTCCAGTCTGATCAATGCTCTTATCGGGCAGAAAGGTCTGGCGTTTACAAGTAGTACTCCGGGGCGCACCCAGACCATCAATTTCTACCGCATTGACGGCAAACGTTATTTTGTCGATCTACCGGGCTACGGCTATGCCCGGGTACCGAGAAGCGTTACAGACACGTGGCAGCACCTGATTGAAAGCTACTTACTCGAGAGAGACCAACTCACACTGGCATTCCTGATCGTGGATGCCCGCCGCGGGTGGATGGAGAAGGATCTCGAGTTAAAAACCTGGCTGGAGCACCAACAGCGGCGATACCTGGTCATTGTGACCAAGATGGACAAACTCAATCAAACAGAACAACGGCGGGCACTGGCGCAAATAGCGGCGGCTTCGCCCGACCCGTTACCTTTCTCGGCCGCGACCGGCCGGGGAGTGAGGGAAA
>CAJCII010000047.1 GCA_903970335.1 Bacteroidota bacterium
TCACGGCTCGCCGATACTTCGCCGGAAAAACCAAATGATAGAGCAGAACCGTAACGTTATGACTCTTGTGCAGGTAGACGCTCACCGAGCTAACTTACTACACGCCGCAAGCGGCGGGGAATTAGACCCTATAAGATTAAAAAAAAGCCAAAGCAGAAGGGCGCACCTTAATCTTCATCGACGAAAGCGGCCTGAGTCAGAAGCCACACCGTGTGCGCACATGGAGTCCCAAAGGCCAGACCCCGATTTTGGAGTTCAACTTCAACTGGAAGAAGCTCTCGGCCATCGCCGGACTGTCTTGGTGGAACTTTTACTTTCGCCTCTACCCCGGTGCAATCAAGACCGAGCAGGTGATCGATTTCTTGAAACACCTCCAACGTCACGTCAAAGGCAAGTTGCTTGTTGTCTGGGATGGTGTAACCACACACCGAAGCCAACTTGTGAGGGATTATTTGAAAAGCTTACACGGAAAAATCTGGGTGGAACGTCTCCCGGCTTATGCCCCAGAACTCAACCCGGTCGAGTACCTCTGGGGATACTGGAGGCAGCACGAGTTACCGAACCTCTGTGCCCGCGATCTCTGGCAACTCTCTGGCTGGGCCGCCCACGCCCTGCGGCGTATACGCCGTAAACGTTCCCGCCTCATCTGCGCCTTCTGGCAGCAAGCTGAACTCTGGTAGAAGCCAGAGGCCGGGCGGCGGGGAGTTTGTCCTCCTCATTCAATGCCCAAACATACGCCCCAGCGCATAAAGCACAAAATTTTGAAGCCAGTGCTGAAACTGATACGTTTGCCAAGTAGGGCGGAACCCTCCAAAAAGCGCATAACCGAGGGTGCCCAGCAAGAAAGAGCCAAGGTAGTACAGCCCTCGCAGACTCCACGGAGACTGTTGCTGGTCAGCTTCATCTTTCAGGTGTTGGTAAATCGCAGCCGCAGGCATGGCCTTCGCCGACTTGAATTCCAATCTGTCTTGGAATGCCACCCATGATTCATCACCCTCCGCTTGAGTGAGCGTCTCTCCTGTGATATCGCCAGAACGAAGCAAACCGGCTAGCTCAAGCAAGTCAAACGGTCCCTGCACGTCACCGGTTGAGCTGTTGCGGCAGAACCATCTGGGCGGTTTGTTTGGCTCTGCCATAACGCTCGAAATCGTAGCAGATGGCTTACCTAAATGGCATAGACACTGGCCCTAGGCATGATAAATACGTGTATGCATCGCCGGCCTTTATACGTAACGGCGGCTGGCTGTTTGCTTATATTCTGGGGAGTTGTTAGCGCTTGGAAAATTTTTTCCATAGTATACTTGGCAAGCTTGGTGATAGCTCATGGCTGGTGGTCCGAAACGAGATCAAGCGATGGCCTTCCATTTATTATGTTGGTCATATCCGGGGGAATCAAGTTGGTTGCCGGCATAAATATCCTGCGGGGCGCCAATTGGGCGCGCCTGCTTTGGGCTATCTGGTACGTGCTGGATCTCTTGGTGAGCACGTCATTATCCTTGGACAAAAACTTTTCATTAACGAGTTTCATCATCCAGTTCCTTGTTATCCTGTTTCTTTTTCTGCCGGGTGCAAACGAATATTTCACACAGGAACGGGGTAAGAAGTAATCCGTGTCAGCCGAACTGCAAGGGCGCCCATCATCCGGTGGCTATAACCGCGCAATGACTGCTTCCAAGCTCCAAACGTCATCGGCGATTGGCGTTGGTCTGTTATGCAGAGATCAGTAGGGGCCTCGGACTTTTTATCCGTAATCAACCTGACTCCTATCGTTATTGTTTGGATGGTCGTGTACTTTGCCTTCATTTTCAGATTGAGCAGTATGGAACAACGCTTCAAAAAACGACACGCCCAAGCATTTGGCTTGATCTGTCCTCATTGCGGAAAGGTGCCGATCGGGCCAGGTGCCATGCAAACCCTTATCCGTAATAATACCTGCGTAAGCTGCGGCAATACATTCCGCTAGACTAGTTCATGTCATAGACTATTGTTCAAACAAGGCACTGATATATATCATGAAAACCGCCACGATAACCGATTTGCGAAACAACTTTCGACGTCTCGTGGCCTATATCGATAACGGCGAATCGGTCGAGATTACCAGGCGCGGTCGGGTGTTCGCTCGCCTGGTTCCCGCCGTCGATACGCCCAAAACATTAGTCAAGCCCGACTTCATGGCCCAACTCAAAGAGGTCTGGGGAGATCGGGTTTTTTCCGCCGCCGAAGTGAAGGAAATGCGTGAGGCCGAACTCGAAGGCGATTTGGGATAAATTTAGCGCGAAAGGGAGTTTCGCACGAACAGGGGGGGTTCCCAAATAGAGTTTGGGAACGAGAAACTAATCTCGGCGTTCAGTTGCTAAATGGCGCGACCAAACCGCTCCTTATGCAGCGGGGCGAGCGCGATATAGTGGTCCGCCCAGGTGCGGATAGCGGCGATCTCCTCCGGGCGGAGCGGACGCACCACCCTGGCGGGCATCCCCATGACGAGCGAGCCCGGTGGCACCTGCATACCCTTGGTCACCAGCGCGTGTGCGCCGACGATGCTGCCCCGCCCGATGACCGCGCCGTCGAGAATCGTCGCGCCCATGCCGATCAGGCACTCATCCTCCACCGTGCAGGCGTGGAGAATGGCGCGATGCCCCACCGTGACCAGTCGCCCCACGCGCACCGGGAGGTCCTCCGCGAGGTGGACGATGCTGCCGTCCTGGATGTTGGAGCCTTCGCCGATCTCGATGTAGTTGATGTCGCCGCGCAGCACGCTCGTCGGCCAGACGCTGGATTGCGCCGCCAGCCGCACGTCGCCGATCACCACCGCCTGCGGCGCCACGTAGGCGCTCGGGTCGATTTTCGGTTCCACAGAGAGAAAACGGGCGCGCTCGGACGGGGTCATGACTTCATTTTCGCCCGGCTTTGTTTTTTGTCCAGTTCCGGCGCGGATTTGCTATAACGGGCGCATGTCGGCTTTTCTCCCGGTGCGAAACATCGCGCTCGTCCTTGTTTTCGCGACCCTCCCGGTCGTGGTCCACGCGAACATCGGCGAGGACCTGGTCCATCTCCGCGCCCGCTACGGCTCCGTCACCTACGTGGGCCCGCAGCTCCTCTTCGAGGTGCGGCTGAACCAGGGCCAGATCCAACCGGCCGCCGGCACGCCCAATCCCGAGGAGCACCTCACCGTTACCGTCTACCTCGATAACGACCGCTCCGTCATGGAGGTCTTCACCCGCAACAGTAGCGACCCCGCCAAATCGGAGATCTCCCCCTCGGACATCGATACCATCCTCGCCGCCGCCAGCGATGGACAGAAATGGAGTTCGGTCGAAGTCTCCAACGGGAAGCAGACCTGGGTCCGGGAGGACAAGAAAATTCTCGGTCGCCTCAGCCCGAACTCGACCGGCGATCCCAACGGCGCCTCGGTGTTCATTGTCATGCTCAATAGCAAGTAGCCCGTGGCCACGCGCACGCTCATCATCGGTTGCGGCTACGCCGGCCTGCCCCTCGCGCGGGAGTTGCAACGGCGCGGGCAGGAGGTCGCCGTGTGGGTCCGCTCGGTCGAGAGCGCCGCCACGTTGGGCGGTCATGCGTTTTCCCGGATCGTGGTCGGCAGTGTGGGCGATCCTCTTGCCTGGGAGGATATCGGGGACGACTATGATGTGGTGATCCACTGCGCCTCGTCGGGCCGCGGCGGAATCGAGGCCTACCAGGAAGTCTTCATGAAGGGCGGTTCGCTCATGAACCGGCACCAGGCTGGGGCCCGGCGTCTGTTCGTTTCCTCCACCTCCGTCTATGGCGAGACCGGCGGCGAAACCGTCACGGAGGCGACTCCGCCGCGACCGCCCACGATGACGGGAAAAATTCTGTCCATGGCCGAAAACGGGGCACTGGCTTCCGGCGCGACCGTGGTGCGCTCCTCGGGAATTTACGGACCGGGCCGGGGCGTGCTCTTCGAGAAATTCCGCCGGGGCGAGGCCGTCATCGAAGGCGACGGCCTCCGCTGGATGAACCAGATTCATCGCGACGATCTTGTCGCCGCGCTGGTGCATCTCATCGAGGCGGGGCTGCCCGGCGAGGTCTACAACGCCACCGACAGCACGCCCGTCACGCAGCTCGATTTCTACACCTGGTGCGCCGGGTTCCTCGGCAAGCCGATGCCGCCCTTCGGCCCGGTTAATCTCGAGCGCAAGCGGGGCCTGACGAGCAAGCGCGTCGCCAATGCGAAGCTCGTCGCCACCGGTTGGGCGCCGATCTATCCGAGTTTCCGGGAGGGGTTGAGCGCAGGGGCCTGAATGCCTGCTTCGTCAAGAAGGCGTGAGGTTGCGCCATTGCCCTTTAACGCGAAAAGGGATAGGGCGTCTTCATGAGATTGACCGCCATCATCTATCCCGATTCGGAAACCGACAGGCTGGTGGCCGAGTGTCCCGAAATCGGTACGGCCAGCCAGGGTCACACGGAAGAAGAGGCGCTCGCCAATTTGCAGGAAGCCACCGACCTTTACCTCGAATCGTTTCCGCAAACCCTGAAGAAGTCGGCCGCAATCCGCACATTCGAACTGGCGCATGGCTAAATTGCCCGTCGTGTCGGGTACGGAGGCGGTGAAGGCCTTGCAACGTCTCGGCTTCTTTGTCGATCGACAGCGTGGCAGCCATGTCGTCACCTGAATCAGCGTCTATTCCCCCAAATACGCCTGCCGCACCTCGTCGCTGGCCAGCAGTTCCGCCCCGGTCCCGGTGAGCTGGTTTCGGCCTGTGACGATGACGTAGCCGCGATGGGCGATCCGCAACGCCTGTTGCGCGTTCTGCTCGACCAGCAGGATCGGCACGCCGGTGCGGTTGATGAGCCGGACGATCTCGAAAATCCGCGCGACAATCTGCGGCGCGAGGCCCAGCGACGGCTCGTCGAGCATGAGCAGTTTCGGTTCGCCCATGAGCGAACGTCCGATGGCCAGCATCTGCTGCTCGCCGCCCGAGAGCGTTCCGCCGAGTTGGTTGCGGCGCTCGGCCAGGAGCGGAAAATAACCGAAAATCTCCTCCAGCTTCGCCGCGTTGCGATTCGACGGCAGCAGATAACTCCCGCTGATCAGGTTCTCCAGCACGGTCAGGCGCGGAAAAATATGACGGCCCTCCGGGCAGAGGCAGATGCCCGCGCGCAACACCGCATCGGCTTTCCCGTTCGGCAGCGGCGCGCCCTGCCAGGTGATCTCGCCCGCGCGCACCGGCACCACGCCTGCGATGGTCAGCAGCGTCGTGCTTTTGCCCGCGCCGTTGGCCCCGAGCAGCGCGACGATCTCCCCCGCCCGCACCTCCAGCGAGAGACTTTTCAGCACTTCGCACGGGCCGTACCCGGAATGGACTTCGCGCAGATTCAGCATGGGGTCATTCTCCGGTCGGCACCTCGTCGCCGAGGTAGGCCTTGATCACCTGCGGATCGTTGCGGACTTTTTCCGGCGCGCCGTGGGCGATGGAGACGCCGTGGTCCAGCACCAGGATTTCGTCGGAAATGGTCATCACCACTTTCATGTGATGCTCGATCAGCAGGATGGCCAGCCCCCGGTCGCGAAGGCGCGAAATCAACTGCACCATCTCGGTCGTCTCCTGCGGATTCATTCCCGCCGCCGGTTCGTCCAGCAACAGCAGCCGGGGCTGCGTCGCCAGCGCACGCGCGATTTCGAGACGCCGTTGCAGACCGTAGGCCAGACTGCCCGACATCTCCTCCGCCAGGTGCGCCAGCCCCACAAATTCCAAAAAACCGAGCGCCTCGTCGCGGCTTTGTTTTTCCTGCGCGCGAAATCGTTTCGAGCGCAGGAGCAGCGGCAGGGGCGAAATCGAGCGATGCTGAAATTGCGCGACGAGCACATTTTCCAACACCGACATCTCCGGAAAAAGCCGGATGTTCTGGAAGGTGCGCGCGAGGCCGAGCTTGCAGACCTGATGCGGCGCGCGTCCGGTGATGTCCTGTCCGTCGAGCAGGATCGCCCCGCCGTCGGGACGATAGATGCCGCTGAGGCAATTGAAGAACGTCGTCTTCCCCGCGCCGTTCGGGCCGATCACGCTGACGATCCGGTTTGCGCCGATGTGGAGATCGACCTTCTGCACGGCCTTCAGACCGCCGAACGTCTTGCTCAGCCCGCGCGTCTCCAGCAAGGGCGTCATGGGTGGAGCATCTCCGTTTTGCGGCGGCGACTGCCCAGCAGGCCCTGCGGTCGCTGGAGCATCATCAACACCATCACCGCGCCGAAGAGCAGGAGCCGGTAGTTGGATAGGTCCTGGAGCGAGTCGCGCACAGAGGCGGGCACGAGGGCCGCCAGCGCCGGGCTGTCCTGGATCGTCGAGGGCAGCAGCTTCAGGTACTCCGGCACCAGGTAGAGCAGCCCCGCGCCGAGCAACGCGCCGTAGCTGTTGCCCAGCCCGCCGAGGATCACCATCGCCAGCACCATGATCGATTGCTGGAACTCGCACATCGCCGGGCTGACGAAGCCGTCCTTCGCCGCATAAATCACCCCCGCCACCGCCGCGATCGCCGCGCTGAGCGAAAAGGCCAGCAGCTTCATCTGCACCACCGGCACGCCCACCGAGGCCGCCGCGATTTCGTTCTCGCGAATCGCGATCCAGGCCCGGCCCACCGGCGAGTGGTAGAGCCGTTGCACGAGAAACACCGCGAGAAAAAGCGTCAGCGCCGTGACGACATAACACATCGTGCCGCTGTGTATTCCGGCGAACCCGCGAAACATCGAGTAGTCGTGGAGAATGATTCCCTGGTCGCCTCCGGCAAAATCGAGATTGCGGATCGTCTCCCGAAACGCCTCCGCAAAACCGAGCGTGACGATCGCCAGATAATCCCCCCGCAGCCGCAAACAGGGCAGGCCGAGCAGATAGCCGACCCCACCCCCGAGCGGAAAGGCCAGCGGCGCCGCCATCCACCACGGGAAATAGGGCAGTTGCTCCTGCGTCAGCGCAAAGAAATAGGCGCCGAACGCGAAGAACCCCGCATAGCCGAGCACCAGCAACCCGGTCATCCCCACCGTGATGTTCAGCCCCAGCGCCAGGACCATGTAGATGCCCGCGTTGGTCAGCAGCCCCGTGCCGGATGCGCTGAGAAAAAACGGCCCGCTCAGCACCAGCGGCATCGTGAACCACGCCCAGTAGTGCTGCCCGGCGAGGTTGGCCTTCTGCCACGCCGCGTTCCGTTCCAGCGCGTCGCTCCAGCCCCACTGCCGGTTGGCGCGAACGCCGGCCCAGATCAGGAAAGCGACGACAAAAACGGGCAGCAGATCGTCGAAAAATTTCAGCCCGTGCGCCGGCGACCACGCCACCTTCACCGTGTTGTTAGCGAAGTCCGGGCGCAGTTCCAGCCAGAGGAACGGAAACGTCATCGCCGCGAGGCCCAGCGCGCCGAGCAGATAGGGACGCCATCGACTCATCGCCATCACACCTTGTCCGCCACCCGCTCGCCGAGCAGCCCGCGCGGGCGCAACAACAGCACCAGCATCAGCACGCCGAACGTCGTCACGTCGTTCCACTCGCTCCCGAATTGCAACGTCGTCAGCGCCTCGGTCAAGCCGAGGATCATCGCGCCGAGCACCGCGCCGGGGATGTTCCCGATCCCACCGAGAATCGCCGCCGTGAACGCCTTCAGCCCCACCCGGTAACCGGCATCGAAGACCAGCACGTTGCTGTACATCGAGAACATCACGCCCGCGATCGCCGCCAGCGCCGAGCCGAGAATAAACGTGAACGCGATCGTCCGGTTGACCGGAATCCCCACCAGGCTGGCCATGAGCTGGTCCTGCGCCGTGGCCCGGAGGGCGATGCCCATCCGCGTGTGGTTGATCAGGTAATAAAGCCCGCCCATGATGACAAGCGTCAGCCCCAGGATCGTCACCTGCAAATAGGTCACGTCCGCCGGGCCGAGGCGCAGGTGGTTGTTCGTCAGCCAATCGCTGTAGTAGCGCGGAAAGTTCACCGAGTCCTTGCTCACCGTCAGGAAGATAAAATACTGGAGAAAAGTCGAGATGCCGATCGCGCTCGTCAGCGGCGCGAGCACGTGCGCCTTGCGCAACCGGCGGTAGGCGATCCGCTCGTTCGCGTAACCGTAGGCGGCGGAAAAGACCATCGCCACCACCATCGCCAGCGTCAGGTTCACCATGGCGTGGTCGCCCCACATCAGGGAAAAAACGCCCAGCGCGTAGACGCACGCGAACATCCCGATCATGAAAATCTCCCCATGCGCGAAGTTGATCATCCCCAGCACGCCGTAGACCATCGTGTACCCGAGCGCCACCAGGGCGTACATCGCCCCGCGCGAAATGCCGTTGATCAGGATTTCGATCAGGGTCTGGGCAGTCACGTGGCGTCCCGATTTCTCACGGGGTGGGGGCGAGCTCCTGCAGCTTGCCGTCCTTCACCGTCCAGATGACGTACCCGGCCTGCTTCAGGTCGCCCTTCGCATCGAACTCGATTTTCCCCAGGATCGTGTCGAACGGCTGCCCCTTCATCACGGCGGAGACCTTCTCCGCATCGGTCGTCCCGGCGGTCTGGATCGCGGTGAAGAGCACGTTCGCCGCATCGTATCCATAGACCGAGTAGGCACCCTCGGGCTGGTTGAACTTTTTCTGGTAAGCGGCGAGGAACGGCTGCGCGGCGGGCAGGTTGTGGTAGTCCTTGCCGAACGAGACGAAAACATTCTGCGCCGTGCCGCCGACCGTATCGACAAACGCCTGGTCCTGACAGCCGTCGTCGCTCACAAAGGGAATGTTCAGCCCCGCCTGCCGGAGCTGGACGCAGAGCGGGCCGCCGGCGGCATACATCCCGCCCCAGACGAACGCCTCCGCGCCGGAGCCTTGCACAATGGAGAGATTGGCCCGGAAATCGCGGTCGTTCTTGTCGATGCCCTGGAACATCACGACCGTGCCGCCCTTGTCCTCGAACGCCTTCTTCACCACCTTGGCCAGCCCCTCGCCATAGGTCGTTTTGTCGTCGAGGATCGCGATCTTGTTCAGCTTCAGTTGATCATGCAGAAAGCTGGCGATCACCACCCCCTGCTGGTCGTCGCGCCCGCAGATGCGAAAGGCGTAGGGGAAACCCTGCTCGGTGTAGAGTGGATTGGTCGAGCCGGGGGAAATCTCGACGATCTTGGCGTCGTTATAGAGTCGCGAGGCCGGAATGGTGCAGCCGCTGTTGAAGTGACCGATCACCGCCGCGACCCCCGAGCCGATCAGGCTTTGCGCCACGGTCACGGCCTGTTGGGGCTGGGCTCCGTCGTCCAGGATCATTGGCTCGATTTGTTTGCCGAGGAGACCGCCCTTCGCGTTCCATTCGTCGATCGCGACGAGCGAGCCGTTGATCATGCTCAGCCCGATCTGCCCGTCCGACCCGGTCTGCGCCCCCGCCAGCCCGATCTTGATCGTTGCCGGGGCTTCCTGGGCTTTCTGACACCCGGTCAGCATCGTGGCCACGGCCAGCGAGAGGAGGAGGGAGAGTTTTCGCACGCCCTTATTTAGGGTCAGACTCTCCCGAGGGCAAGTCCGGTTTGTAAAGCTACGTTCGGTCTGTTAGGAACGACCTCTGGCCGCAGGGGATTTCATGGACAACCGAGGAGCGCAATGCTTCAATCGCCTGAACGGAGATTATTACTTTAAAATGTGTAATAAAAATGTCCTTGATATCGGCAAGAATAATCCGATATTGAAGTTAATCCGTAACTCCCGTAGGCGGGAACACATTGATAAACCCTCAGCTCGTAAGAGTTGAGGGTTTTCTATTTTATGAAAAAAGTGGCCATTTTGATCGACGGAGGATGGTTTTCAAAGGCCATGCTTGGAGCGTTCGCCAAGGAGAAACCTCCCGTTTGGGCAAAACACGGCATAACAGCCGATATTATTTATCGTAACGCCATGAAAGCGGTTATTCCATCGGAGGAAGAAGTTGTGAAGGTTTTTTATTACGACTCGGAACCTTACGCTGAAGAAGAGAAAAACCCGCTTTCTGGAGCGGTTACCGATTACTCGAAGAGCGCGGGCTACAACTCTCGCAAAAGACTTTTTAAGGAATTGGGAGAAATGGATTTTGTGGCTTTGAGGAGAGGCGATGTACGTCCCAGAGGGTGGACTCTAACTAAGGACTATCTGGAGAAATTAATGAAGGGACACAAACCCACCGCGTTAAGTGACAGTGACGTGACAGTGACATATTTCTCAACTTTGAGCAAAAGGGTGTCGATATGCGAATCGGAATCGATGTTGCTACCCTATCCTTAAAGAAGCAGGTTGATCGCATTATTCTTATTTCCGGTGACCGGGACATGATTCCAGCGATCAAGCTTGCTCGTAGGGAAGGTGTACAGGTGATTCTTGTCGGCATTCCGGGCAGAAAACTAAACCACGAGTTGATCGAGGATGCGGATCTCTTGCGGACCTTGCTTCCTACTCTTTAGCAGTCACGCGCCTGCTGAAATTGGACTGTACCGCTATCTCACCCTTGCCCTCCGCCCCTTTCGCGTTTATATAACCAACTCATGTCCACGCCTGCTTCTGCCGCACCGACCAAATCTGAGTTCTCCCCGAAAGTCTGGCTCCTGTCTCATCTGACCCCCTACCATCTCACGGTCGCCGCTGTCTTGGGCCTCGCCACCGCCGGGTTTACCGCCTTGATCGTCGTCCTGCTCCTCATCTCCACGAATTTCAACCTCCTCGGCTGGACGGAATAGCCCCATTCCCTTCCCCCCGTCTTGTGCTAAGGTAAGCCCATGCACACGGTGGCAGCCATCGGGATCCCGGGAGCATGGCAATGTCTCCAGTTCTCCCTGCCCTTTCTCTTCGTGATCGGCCTCTACTGGGTGCTCACCCGGACGGACCGGGTTGCCGAGCGCCTCTTCCCCGAGGCGGATTGGGAAAAACGACTCGGCTGGCTCGACATTCAGGCGGAGCGCCGGGCCGATTTAGTCCTCCGCTGGATCGGCTACGTCTTCTACGCGGTCGCGGCGGCGGCGCTCTACGGCATTGTCTGGGGTGCCCAGGGTATCCCCTTGATCCCGCATTGGGACAACCCCGATTCGCTCAGCGAGCTGTTCCTGCGCATCCCCGTCCTCTTCGTCAGCCTCACCCTCCACCTCCTCTATTTCGGCGTCTATCTGCTCCCCAAACTGAGCAAGGAATACGACATGCACCTGCTCCGCGAATTCCAGATCGAGCAACGCCGCCTCGAAGAGGAAGAGGAGCGCAAAAAGAAAGCCGAGTGGGAAGCCATGCGGGCCAGCCCGACCTATCGCTCCTTCGGCCGCACCAACCTCCCGCCCGCCCGCCGTAACTGAGCGCCCCTACTCCTTCACCACCAGCGTCAGGTCGATCAGCGCCAGACTCCCTTTTGCCGAATCCACACCCTTGGCCGTATTCCAGCCCGAAGCCCGGAACGTCTTCCACGCGGGATCGCTCTGCCCCGTGAGTTGCTCCCATCGCGCCGTCGAGAGGACAACCGCCCGCGGTCCCGCTTCGTTGAGGTAAGAAATCACCCCCTCCGCCGGAATCGAGTCCGCATAGGCCTCCGTCGCGCGCCGCATCTCCCAGATCGCATTCGGCTCCTCGAAATCGACCAGCGCAAAATGCGTCCCCGGCGTGATCGCCCCCTGCGCCTCCTGCACCAGCGAGCCGACCGGCGAAGGCGTCAGCCCGTTCGCCAGCGCGATGGGTACCAGCACCGCCGTCAGCAGCGCGAGCGCGAGACCCAGTCCACCGGCCAGTTGCGTCGGTAACGCCGGATGCAGCCCCGCCGCCGTCCACCGTCGCGCCAGCAGCAGCGTCAGGAACGGAAACGCCGGTAGCGTGTAGTGCGGCAGCTTCGTCGCCATCAACGTAAAGACGATGAAAATCAGCCCCGCATTCAGCATCAGGTAAACCTCCGCCGCGTCGGGCTTCCATCCCGTGAAAAGTCTTTTCCGATGCGTGACCAGCAGCGGCGACCACGGCAGCGCACTGAGCCAGAAAAACAGCAGGTAATAGGGCAGGTCCGCCAGATACCACCCGAACGTCGTTGCCCCGTGACCCTGCAGCCCCGTCACCGCCCGCTGCCCGATGCCCTCGCTCAGCCCGATACGCCAGTAATCCCCGTGGCTTTCGATGTAGGCTGGGATTGCCCAAAATGAGGCGATGAAAAGTCCTAGCAAAAAGATTGCACAAAAACATGGAGTAGTGCCTTGCTTGGAATGCCCTTTCTCAGTTAACAGTAAAGAGAAGGACTTTGTATCCATCCATAGAGTCAAAGGGTTGGAATGGCGGGCAGTAACTAAAAGTGGCAGAATCGGCAGCAGCGCCTCCGGCCCCTTGGCCAGAAAACCTCCCGCAAAACCAAGCGCCAACACGGCACCCCAACCATTCCATTGTCGGTAATGATAGGCCGATGGCGAATTCCGGTCGTAGTAACGCCGCGATAAAACCAACAGCTTCCACCCCGCATACGCCGTCAGCGTCATAAAGAAAATCAGCAACCCGTCCGCCGTCGCCACCCGCCCCTGCTGCACCGTTTGCAGGCAAAACGCATAGGCCAGCCCCGCGATCGTCCCGATGCACACGCTCCCCAATTCCGTCCCCCACACCAGCAGCAGCGCCGCCGTCCCCGCCGTCGCCGCCACCGACGGCAACCGCGCCGCCAGCGCATTCTCGCCGAGCACCGTAAAACACGCCGCCTGGCACCAGTAAATCAGCGGCGGCTTCGCGTAACGCGGCGCGTGATTGAAGGACGGCACCGTAAAGTTCCCGCTCTGCAGCATCTCCCGGCTTGCCTCGGCGAAACGCGGTTCGTCCCGGTCCAGCAGCGGCATCAGCGCCGCCTGTGGCAGCGAAAAAATCGTCACCACCAGAAACAGCAGCGCAGCGGCGCGCCACGGCCCGCTCGGTGTGGAGGCATCGGAAGTCGCGTTCAAGTCGGTGATCCTATCGCATCCACCGCGAAACGCACGCCGGGAACTAACCCGAACAGGCCCTAATTCCGGATCCTCGCTTCGCCGGTCTGTACGTCCAGCGTCCACGGCTTCGGCGGCGGCAGACTCAGCTTGCCGTCCCCGATTTCCAGCGGCATCCACAAATAGCGGGAATCCCATTGCGTCTCCGGCTTCCAGATGTCCCCCAGGAAAATCACCGTCGTCGTCTTGCTGCCCACCACCTTGACCAACATGCTCGATTGCGAGCCGTAGGTCTTCGCCTCCGGCGGCGCAATGTCCTTGAACTCCGACCACGGCCCCTCGAGGCTCGTCGCGGTGGCGTATCTGTTTGGGTTCGGGTGCCACCCGGACATTTGCGAACCGACCACATAATACAGCCCGTTGTCGTGCACCAGCGCCCCGCCTTCCAGCGCGCCACCCTCCGCCTTCGTAAACAGGTGCACGTCCTTCACCACGTCCAGGTAATCGTCCGAGAGTTTCGCAATGTGGAAACCCAGCGGGCGGTCCTCGAAGATCAGATAGGCCGTCCCGTCGTCGTCGATAAACTGCCCGATGTCCCGGCTCTCATGGTTCAGGGGGCTGAAACTTTTCCGGTAGGTATAGTCTCCATCCACCGTATCGCACGTCGCCACTCCCACCCGGGCCAGTTTGTAATCGCCGCTGTCGACATGCATGTACATCACATACTGCTTCGTCGTGTCGTTATAGTAGACCTTCGGCCGTTCCAGCACCCACTTCGGACCGAAGTTCTCCGGGTCCGACAATTGCAGGACGCGATTGCGGAAAGTCCAGTGCGCCAGGTCGGTCGAGGCATAGCAACTCACGTAGCGTTTGTCCGGGTCCAACCCCTGCGACCGGTCCTCGCCGAACCAATAATAGGTCCCGCCTTGCTGCAAAATCCCGCCCCCGTGCGCATTGATATGATTGCCCCGGTCGTCCGGCCAGATCTCGCCCGGGTTAATCGTCTGCGGGTCGGCAAAAGCGCTCGGGCTCATCATCGGCAAAAGGTAGACGAAGGTCGTGACCAATAACCGCCACGCCAAAAAAGGAAGCCAGGCGTCGCGCATCGTCGGGTCGATCCTAAGGAAATCGGCGTTGTCTTAAAGCTCGACTCAACCCGCCGTCGGCAGCATCGCCTCTTTCCGTTTGATCAACTGCAACGCAAATCCCCACGGGTCCCGCACCATCGCCAGCTCGTCCCCCGCGTGCGTCGTACTCACGTCCTCCGCCAGCGTCGCCCCCGCCTTCAGCAACCGGTCCCGCGCCGCCGCCACGTCCGGCACCGCAAACGCCAGGTGCAGGATCAGCGGACTCTGCGCCGGATAGTCCGGAATAGATGCCGCCGCGTTGTTGTACACCTCCAGGATCACCCGCCCGCCCTCGTCCCCCAGAAAATGCGCCAGCGACGGTCCCTTCCCCTGTCGCACCACCTTGAATCCCAAGTGCTCCGTGTACCACCCGGCCACCGCCACCGGGTCCTTCACCTGCCACGCGATATGTTCGACTTGCATAAAGTTTATCTCCGAATTCGACCGAAACCCCTTCGCCTTAAATCGTCCGCCGGAAAAGTCGGGCCGTCCCGATCGTCAGTCCCGGAAAAAGCGCGGGCGAAAATAATTCCGGTTCGCGGATCGTGGTCGGAACCGCATTGAGCCCCCTGGCGAGAAAGTGCACCTCGACCAGCCGCTCCTCCGGATCCACGATCCACATCTCCCCGACCCCGGTACGAGCATACACCCGCCGCTTCTCGTTCCGGTCCCGCGACGAAGTCGATGGCGACAGCACCTCCACCACCAGATCGGGAGCGCCCTTCACGCCCTCGTAAGCAAGTACCTGCCGATTTTCGTTCTTCACAAAATACAGGTCCGGCTGAAAAACGTTGATCTCGTCCAGGAACACATCGGACGGCGCGATTACCGCTTCCCCCACCGGATGCTCCTCCAAGTACGCTTCGATATAGTGATACAGTCTCCCCACGATCTTCTGATGAAAAAAATTGGCCGACGGCGACAGAATCAGATTCCCCTCGATTAATTGATAATAAGGCGGCCCCTCCGGCAGTTGCCGGTAAAGCTCCGTCGTGATCGGTTGCAGTGGGGTGCGAATCGTCATCGGTGTTTACGCGCTCAACATCCGCCCATCCACCCCCAGCGCCGCCTCCTTCACCGCCTCGGACATCGTCGGGTGCGCGTGGATCGTCCGCGCCAGGTCCTCCGCGCTTCCGCTGTACTCCATCAGCAGCACCGTCTCCGCGATCAACTCCGACGCATTGCTGGCCACGATATGCGCCCCCAGCACCCGGTCCGTCTTCGCGTCCGCCACGATCTTCGCGAAACCCTCCGTCGTATCGTTCGCGATCGCCCGCCCATTCGCCGTAAAGCTAAACTTCCCCACCCGCACCGCGATATTCTTCTCCTTCGCCTGCTCCTCGGTGATCCCCACGCTCGCCGCCTCCGGTGCCGTATAGATCACTCCCGGGATAATCTCGTAATTCACATGGCCCGGCTTCCCCGCCAGCCGCTCCGCCACCGCCACGCCTTCCTCGTGCGCCTTGTGCGCCAGCATCGGCCCGTCCGTCACGTCCCCGATCGCATACACGCTCGGCACGCTCGTCTGCCAATGCCCGTTGATCGCGATCCGTCCCCGCTCCGTCAGCTTCACCCCCGCGCTATCGAGCCCCAGCCCCGTCGTGAACGGCTTCCGACCCACCGCCACCAGCACCAGCTCCGCCGCATAGGAAACCTTCGCATCCCCCTTCAGCCCCTGTAATTCCACCCCCGTATCGGTCACCTTCGCCGACTCGATCTTCGTCCCCAGCTCGAACTTCATCCCCAGCTTCTCCAGGTTCCGCTGCAAAATCTTCGACGTCTCCGCATCGAACCCCACCGCCGCGATCCGTGGCAAAAACTCGATCACCGTCACCGCCGTCCCCAGCCGCGCCCACACCGACCCCAGCTCCAGCCCGATCGCCCCCGCGCCGATCACCAGCATCGACTTCGGCACCCGCTCCAGCGCAATCCCCTGGTCGCTGCTGATCACCCGCTTCCCGTCGAACTTCAGGAACGGCAACTCCACCGGCACGCTCCCGGAGGCCAGCAATACATTCGCCGTCTTCAGCGACTTCTTCGCGCCGTCCTCACCCGTCACCTCCACCGTATTCCCGTCGATCAGCTTCCCGAACCCCTTCACCACCTCGATCTTGTTCTTCTTCATCAGGTACGCCACCCCCGAGGTCAGCTTCCCCACCACCTCCCCCTTCCGCTTCATCATCGCGCCCAGGTCCAGCTTGATCTCCCCCGTCACGATCCCATGCGCCGCAAACCGCTCCTTCGCAAAATGCAGATGCTCGCTCGACGCCAGCAACGCCTTGCTCGGGATGCACCCCACATTCAGGCACGTCCCCCCCAGCGTCTTGTCCTTCTCCACGATTGCGGTCTTCAGACCGAGTTGCGACGCGCGAATCGCGGCGACATAACCGCC
>CAJCII010000048.1 GCA_903970335.1 Bacteroidota bacterium
TTCTAAAAACCATGAAGACACCCGCAGCAAATCTATCCCCAGGGAAACTGCGTGGCAGTTTCGTCCAGCATCAACCGGGGCACGTCGGCCCGGTGATGGCTCATGAAGAAATCCACCGCCTCGCGCAAGGTGGTTTTTCCAAGCCGTGTCACGGCCTGGGCGTGTTCTTCGACCGCCACATGCAGGGCATAACCCGGAAGCAGCACCTTCTTCGCCGCCACGAGGCTTTCGAGTTCCGGCGTGTTCAGATTGTCAACCAGCTCCGAATCCTCGGCCAAAGTTCCAAGTACCCGTTTGGCGGTCCGCTTGGCCTTGGCCTGATCGGAGAAATTCCGCTGGACGCGCCTCCCTCCCGTGTAGTAAGCAAGTTGATAAAGCGGCTTGCCGCGATTGATCGACTCGTAAAGTTTGATTGTCTCTGTTCCGTTTGTGAATAGTGTCGCCATATACTCTATGGCGGGCTGTCAACTAAACTCAGTTTGGTATGTATCCGTTATGCAAGTGCCCGCTACTCACCTAAGTAGCTGATATTCTAGCATTCTTGCTACGGTCATAGACCGCCGCTACATTAATGGAGGCTACTCGGGTTTTTTCTTGGGGGAGCGTTTGCGGGCCTTGACGACTTTCGTGGCGATGATGCCGCCGTTTTTGACGGCGGGGGGTGCGGGGGCTGCGGGGTCTTTTTTGGCGAAGGGTTTTTTGCCTTTGGCACCTTCGGCGCGGGGCTCGAATTCGAAGGTGGTCTTGCCGTCGGGGCCCATGACGAGGTAGGCGGAGAATTTGCGGCGGGTGCGCATGGAGACGAAGCCCTTGAGGAGGTCGGTCTTTTTGGCGCTGAGGAGTTTGGCGACCTGCTCGCGGTCGATGTCCTGCATGAGGATTTTTTTGCCGATCTTCATCTTGCAGGTCGGTTCGTCGCCGAAGCTGTTTTCGCAGGCGTAGGACATGAGCATGTCGAAGACGCGTCCGCCGCAGATGGGGCAGAGGCCGATCGGTTCCTGGGCGTCGAGGTCGAATTTGCCGCCGTCCGCGCCGATGGGGGTGTTGTCGAAAACGAATTCGGTTTCTTCCTTGTCGTTGAGCTTGAGCGCGGCGGCAAAGGGACGGCCCAGGCGGCTACGGAACCCCTGAAGCGGGCCGATGAGGCGTTTCTCGAAGAGTTCCTTGGCTTCGGAGGGTTCGAGCAACCGGCCCGCGACGACTTTGCGCAACTGGACGGAGCCGTCGGCGGTCTGGTAATTGCGGAGGGTCTCGACCACGGGCTGGCCATTGGGATGGTTGAAGCCGAGCGGCTTTGGCTCGAAGCCCGATTCCTCGAAATTTTTCGCCTTGTCGACGATGGTCTGGGTGAGGCCGACGATTTCCGACATGAAGTGGCTGCGCTGCAACTCGCCGCGTTCCATTTGCTTGAGTTTGTATTCCCACTCACCGGTCATTTCGGGAGAAGCGAGGGCGGGGATATCGACGGCGTGAAGGAGTTCCATGAGGGCCATGGCCTTGGGGGTGGAACTGATTTCGCGTCCTTCCCGGCGGAGATATTCCTCGGCGAGGAGGCCCTCGATGGTGGCGGCGCGGGTGGCCGGGGTGCCGAGTCCTTTTTCGGCCATGGCTTCGCGAAGGTCCTCGTCCTCGACGAGCTTGCCCGCGCCTTCCATGGCGCTGAGGAGGGTGGCTTCGGTGAAGCGGGCCGGAGGACGGGTCTCAAGTCCCTTGACTTCGATTTCCTGCGTTTGCACCGACTCGTTTTCCTTAACGGGGACGAGCGCGGGTTTTTCGTCGGAGTCCTGTTCCTCGCGTCCATAGATTTCGAGCCAGCCCGCGAAGAGGAGGATCTTGCCCTCGGTCTTGAAGGGTTCGTTTTCGACGCGGGTGATGCGGGTGGTGATCTCGAATTGGGCGGCGGGATAGAAGACGGAGAGGAAGCGTTTGGCGACCATGTCGTAGACTTTGCGTTCGATGTCGTCGAGCTTGTCGGGCGATTCGAGGGTGGGGGTGATGGCGAAGTGGTCGGAGACCTTGGCGTTGTTGAAGACGCGCTTGGTGGGCTTGACCCAGCCTTCCTGCAAAATTTTCGAGGCGAAGGTCCCCAAGTGACTGCTTTGGAGGTTGCGCAGGACCTGCTTCACGGTGTCGATGTAATCCTCGGGCAGGGCGCGGGAATCGGTACGAGGGTAGGTGAGGACCTTGTGGTGCTCGTAGAGGCGCTGGGCGATCTGGAGGGTGCGCTTGGCGGAGAGGCCGAGACGTCCGTTGGCCTCGCGCTGGAGGGTGGTGAGGTCGTAGAGAAGGGGCGAGAGTTGCGAGGAGGGTTTCTTTTCCTCGGTGACGACGCCGTTTTTGCCCCGGCATTTCGTTTCGATGGCGCGGGCGGCGGCTTCGGTCCAGAGCCGTTCCGGTTTGGCATCGAGATTGGCGTCGTCCTTGGCGAAGTCTTCCTTGAACCAGCGGCCCGGATAGGACCCGGCCTGGGCAGCAAAGGTGGCGTGGACTTCCCAATACCCTTTGGGCACGAAGGACTTAATTTTCTGGTCGCGCTCGACCACGATGGCGAGCGTGGGGGTCTGGACGCGACCGACGGGGGTGAGCTGGAAGCCGCCGTTGCGGGAATTGAAGGCGGTGAGGGCGCGGGTGCCGTTGATGCCGACGAGCCAGTCGCTTTCCGAGCGGCAGACGGCGGCGCTGGCGAGGGGCTCGAGTTCGGTGCCGGGGCGCAGGTGGGCAAAGCCGTCGCGGATGGCGGCGGGGGTCATCGACTGGAGCCAGAGGCGCTCGATGGGCTTGTTGCAGCCAGCGAGCTTGACGATGTAGCGGAAAATCAGCTCGCCCTCGCGTCCGGCGTCGCAGGCATTGATGAGGCGGGTGACCTCGGGGTGCTTCATCAGCTTTTTGAGGAGACGGAGGCGGCTCTCGCTGCGCTCGATGGGCTTGAGGGCGAATTCGTCGGGGATGACGGGGAGGTTGGCGAAGCTCCACTTGCCCTTTTTTTTGTCGAGTTCGCCGGGCAGGCAGAGCTCGACGAGGTGGCCGACGGCGGAGGAAAGGAGGTAGTCGGCGCTCTCATAATAAGACTCGTTGCCGTCGGCGACTTTCTTAAAGCCACTGAGGGCCTTGGCGATGTCGCTGGCGACGCTGGGCTTTTCTGCGATGATAAGAGCTTTCGACATAACTACTTAAGGGGATGCTGGGGAGGAGTTTGATAAAGGACCGATGCTTCGGCCGCTCGATTCCAAGCGCTGCAACGTAGAAGACGAACTCGGTGATGGCAATCTGCTTTTTTCGGTAAGTCTGATGAAGTAGTTTAGTGCAAGCATCGGAGTAGACAGTTTCTATGGTGGAGGAAAGGCAGCCATACTGTCCTTGATTAGGTTGCCAATGGGATTTGCTTTTGGGGTACGCATTTTAAGTGCTACTCCAGAAGGAGGAGAACCGGCTGCGGGATTCATCGAGACATCGTAGCCACTCTGTTTGAGGACCTCCTGAAGTTGGAGACCCAGAGCATGAGGTTCTTGCAGAGGTGGTAAATCTGAATCAACCAAAGGAGCTTCGGGGGTCCATAAAATGAGTATTTTTCCCTTGGGCTGCGCTCTCAGGAGGCCTGTGAGCACTCTCATCTGTTCGTCAGTGATTTTGCGGCTGGGACGGTTATTCGCGCCGCTTTGTGCCTTCGTCGGAATAATGTCGCTACTCCACTTAAGTTCGCCGTCAGAGTTAGATGCGAAGTGAAAGACGACTCCCGAGGGGTCTGCTGGCTTTTGTGGAACCACAGAAGGTGCAGGATCACCCAAAACCGTTCCTGAAGTGAACAATAGCAAGCCTAGGTGGAGAAAGTGCTTTCGCATAACGTTCCCTTACAAGTACAGGCTACCGTCACCACCACCCCTTCCAAGCTCCAAACGTCAACTGGGGAGAGCTTTATTGGTAACCTACCTAATCCCGTAAACGGCGCTGAGGTGCCAACCGTCCTGCACCTTCACGAACTTTATCCTCGACCAACCGGCAAACTGCGCCCGAGCATCGTTGGATGCACCTATTTCAAAAGACTCGTCGGTAGCAGGAAATGATCGATTCGCGAAGATAGCCGCCAGGCGCAATTTCCCGCGCTCATCCTTCAGTTGTTGCCAGTAGTTTCTATTCGGGTCGTTTTCTTGGAATGGAGGATATAAGGCTTTGCTCAGTCCATTCCAGTCTTCTTTATCCAGAGTGGTATCGATAAACACGAGGGCATCCTGCAAAGTTTTAAATGCCGGAGAGTTTGTGACGTTATCGCCTCGAACAATGCCCAGTAAAAACAACGCGGCAACGAAAGTTAGGACGATCACTCGTGCAGCCATGACAAAATCTAAGGGTGTTCCCCAGTTCTTCCAAGATCCAAACGTGAGTAGGAGAGTAGCTGGGGCAACATATCTAAATGGGCTAAGGTGTAACGTTTTAGTAACGCAATCCGACTTTTGTGTGATTATAGACCCCTTTCACATCTAAAACGCAAAAGGGCGACCGACGGGGCTCGAACCCGCAACAGCCAGAACCACAATCTGGAGCTCTACCATTGAGCTACGGCCGCCAGTAAAAACGACGTTCGCAACGAAAAGAATCGTGACGGGTATCCCGTTCCATCCCGGCGAAAACCGCCGGGGAAGGATGTTTCTTCTGCCGCGAGAGAGGTCAGCTTAAAGACCCCGCCGCGGGATTCAAGCCTAATCCCCGTTGTGAGAAGCACCCGCCAGGACCAGTTCGCGACGAACCACGGGCTGCGCCGTCCAGTTCCGTTGGAAGTTCCGTTCCGTTTTGGGCTTTTTCGCGATGTAAGCGGGCTGCTTCAGGGCAAACTGGCCTTGCTTACCTTGGGGAGTGGGGCACCAGATCAAACATGCGCTGCTGAGTAACATACCATCAAAGACGTACCGTATCCGATTTGGTTGCATTTTTTTTACGGTAGTTTATCGGAACCGATTTTTTTCCGTTGCCCCGCCGGCCCGTGGTCCGATTCGTCGGTCGAAACAGTTGGAACAGAGCCTTGCCCTGACTCGGTGGGAAGTCCTAACTTATCGCAATGAAAGTCATTCGTTCCGTGGCCGCCATGCAGCGGGAAAGCGCCGCGTGGGTCCGCTCGGGCGATGCGGTGGGGCTGGTGCCGACGATGGGGGCGTTGCACGAGGGGCACCTGACCCTGATCCGACGGGCGAAGAAGGAGTGCGGGCGGGTGGTGGTGACGATTTACGTGAATCCGACGCAATTTGGCCCGAAGGAGGACCTGGCGCGGTATCCGCGTCCGCGTCGAGAAGACCTGGCCCTGTGCCGGAAGGCGGGGGTGGAGGTGGTTTTTGCGCCGGAAAATCTTTACCTGCCGAACCACTCGACCTGGGTCGAAGAAACGGCCCTATCGCAAGGACGGGAGGGTGCCTCGCGACCGGGGCATTTCCGGGGAGTGGCCACGGTGGTGCTGAAGCTGTTCAATCTGACGCGCCCGACCCGGGCTTATTTTGGGCAGAAGGACGCGCAGCAGGTCGAGGTCATCCGCCGGATGGTGCGGAATCTCGATGTACCGGTGCGGCTTGTCATCGTGCCAACGGTGCGGGATGCCGACGGGCTGGCGCTGAGTTCGCGGAACCGGTATTTGTCGCCGGAGGAGCGAACGGTCGCGGTTAAATTCGCGAGTTTGTTGCAGGAGGCGGCCCTGCGCCCAGCCGATTCGGCGCGGTGGCTGCGTGGGCAGTTAAAGCGCGTCGCCGGACTTAACCTCGATTATGTGGAGCTGACCGGAGACCGACTTTGTGCGGCGGTGTTTGTGGGCAAGACGCGGTTGATCGATAATGAGGGATTGCGCCGCTAAGTGGCGGCTCAGCCTTTCACCCAATCGGGCGCGTGCGGATGCAGCTCCAGCGAACGGAGCGACTCGGCCCCGTGCAGACGCACGCGGGTGTAGAGCGTCCATTGGCGGGCAAAGACCTTGTCCCAGGAAAAGCGGGCGTGGACGAGCCGGGACGCTTCCGCACCGAGGGCGGCGAGGTCGCGCGACTCGTAGCGTTGGATGGCGTCGGCGATGTCGCGCGGGTCGTTGCGCGCCGCCCAGAGGTCGAGGCCGGTCATGACATTAGCGTCCATGAAGCTGCCGCGGACGCCGACGCAGGGCAAGCCACACGCCTGCGCTTCGAGCACAACCAGGCCGAAGGTCTCGCAAACGCCGGGATGGATGAAGAGGTCGGCGGCGTGGTAGTAGTCGGCGAGCTGGGCGTTGTCCTGAATGTAGGACCGCCAGGTAAGCGCACCCGTCCGGTGCCGCGTGGCCGGGAGGGTGCGGCGCAAGGGGCCGTCACCAACGATGACGAGGTGATAATGGGGATTGCGCTCATGGAGGGTCTCGAAGGCGGCGAGGAGCATCTCGATGTTTTTTTCCGGGGAGAGACGCCCGACGTAGAGCAGGACTTTTTTATCGCGCGGAAGGCCGAGACGGTCCCGTAACGTTTCGTTGCGCGGCACGGGCCGGAAGGCCTTGGTATCGACGCCGAGATTGAGTGTCACCGTGTTCGTCACGCCCCAACCGTGGAGCACCTGCCGGAGGTGTTCGGAAGGAACGAGGGTGGTGGCAAAAAGGCTGTAGAGCTTGACGATGTAGTCCTGCGCGTAGTTGAGCACCGCGTCGCGCAGCCACGAGCCGCCATATTTCAGGGCGGTGCGCAGGTAGGCCTCGGGAAAGTGGGAATGGTAGAAGCCGAAGACGGGGGCGTGGAGTTGCGTTCCGGCGCGCAGGCAGGTCCAGGCCAGGTGATAGGGATCGCCCGACTCGATGATGTCGGGGCGGATGTCGTCGAGGAGATCGAGGACCAGCTTCGTGTTCAGGATGAGCCGATAGCGGGACGGATAGCGGGAAAAGAAATCGAGGCGGGGCGAGCGGATGGAGTGGAGATGGAGCCGTCCCTCGCGCTCGTAACGGGTCTCGCGGCCGGGGATGATGAGGTGATGCTCGTCGCGCGTGTGCTCG
>CAJCII010000049.1 GCA_903970335.1 Bacteroidota bacterium
TTCATGGTTTGTCCTACGCTTATCTGATGGAAGAACTTGCGCGTCTGGGCGATCCCGCCGCCCGGACCGGTCGCGTCATTCTCGCCCATCTGGGCAACGGTGCCAGTCTGGCCGCCGTGCGCGACGGCAAAAGCATCGATACCAGCATGGGTTTTACCCCGACAGCGGGCCTGGTGATGAGCACCCGCAGCGGCGATTTGGATCCGGGCGTGGCACCGTATCTGGCCAGAATCGAACAGATCGACACGAAAGAGTTCTACGACATGGTCAACCACCAGTCTGGATTGCTCGGAGTTTCCGAGACCAGTTCCGACATGAGAGATTTGCTCACGCAGGAACCCCACGATGTTCGAGCGGCGGAAGCGGTGGCGCTCTTTTGTTATCAGGCGAAAAAATGGATTGGTTCCTTTGCCGTTGCGCTTGGCGGATTGGATACGCTCGTTTTCGCAGGGGGCATCGGTGAGAACGCGCCGGTTGTTCGCAAGCGCATCTGTGAGGGCTTGGAGTTCCTTGGCCTCGAACTGGACGAGACGCGCAACGCGAAGACGGCGGAGGTGATTTCAACCGAGGCCAGCCGGATCGCGGTTCGCGTCATTCGCACCGACGAGGAACTGATGATTGCCCGTTCGGTTTCACGCACCTGCACGGCGATCCTGAAAGCTTAAAACACATCGGTCCCAAAAATCAGATGGAGGGCATTTTCGTCGTGATTTGTCGTCGCCGTTACCAGCGCCGGGGGCATCGGGCCTTGCGCGAAAACGCTCTTTCCTGCGTCCCGCTCCGCGCTGCCCCTGGTGGCCCTATGTCTGGAGTCAACGCACGGCAGTGCAAGTCGGCGACGATGGCCGCGTTCCCGTCGGTGCCCAGCGCCTGACCATCGATCACTCGCCACGTTCCAAATTCATCCGCTGCATCCATCCCAACGGCGACCTTTCCTTCCTGGCCGCCCCACCCCATCACTCCGCTCAATCCACCCTGCTCGCTCATTTTGCCCAGTGACACTTGGATCGCACGCTTATGGACACTTTGTTTGCAACACGACATGCCCATACCTCGCTGTTGCCTCCGATTTATTTCCTGCCAAACTCGAGTCCAAATCATGAACTATCGCTCTCTCGGTCGCACGGGTTGGAATGTCTCGGAAATCAGCTTCGGCGCCTGGGCCATCGGCGGTTCGTGGGGCCAACAAAGCGATCAGGAATCCATGGCCACGCTCCATCGCGCCATCGATCTCGGGATTAATTTTATCGATACCGCCGACGTCTATGGCGATGGTCGCAGCGAGCGTCTCGTGGCCCAACTCAAGCGCGAGCGCTCCGAGGAAATCATTGTCGCCACCAAGGCCGGTCGTCGTCTCTCGCCTCACACCGCCGCCGGCTACAACCGGGAGAATCTCACCGCTTTCGTCGAGCGCAGCCTGAAAAATCTTGAGACCGACAGCCTCGATCTCCTCCAGCTCCACTGCCCGCCCACCGAGGTCTATTACGAGCCCGAAGTCTTCGCGATTCTCGACGACTTGGTCAAAGCCGGGAAGCTCCGTCATTACGGCGTCAGCGTCGAGAAGATCGAAGAGGCCCTCAAGGCCATCGAGTACCCCGGCGTCCAGAGCGTACAAATCATTTTCAATCTGTTCCGGCATCGCCCCAGCGAGTTGTTCTTTACCGAGGCGAAGCGGCGTCGGGTCGGCATCCTCGCCCGCGTCCCGCTTGCCAGCGGCCTTCTCAGCGGCAAGCTCACCCGCGACACCGCCTTCGCGGCCGACGATCACCGTCAGTTCAACCAAAAGGGCGAGGCCTTCGATCGCGGCGAAACCTTTTCCGGTGTCGATTACGAGACCGGCCTGGCTGCCGTCGAGGAACTAAAGACCATGGTGCCTCCCGGTGTAACCCTCCCGCAATGGGCCTTGCGCTGGATTCTCATGTTCGATGCCGTCACCTGCGCCATCCCCGGCGCACGCCGTCCCCCGCAGATCGAGGACAACGTCCGCGCCTCCGCCTTGCCGCCGTTGACCGATACCGAAATGCAGGCCGTCCAAAAACTCTACGACGACAAAATCCGCCCCCTCGTCCACCAACGCTGGTAATGGGAAGCAAACTCTCTCCATGGAGGGCGCGGCGCTGTGTCGTGCCGTCCTCGGTTCCAGCCGTTGTACCCGGGGAGGGTACTGATGGTGGGGAGGACAAAAGTCATTTCTCCCACACAAACCGCCACGGCTTGAGCGCCCACGCTCCCGCGTAATTCACACCGATGCGCGGGGTGCGCCTCACCTCGCCTGGGGGCGGGACGATGCCCCGGTCCTCGATCCAGATCGTGTCGCCGAGGAGATCGTGCCGGTTATGGTGCATCTCAATGCCGAGGGCGGCGCAGACGCGACCGGGACCGCTGGCCCAGTCCTTTTCGGCCACGCCGGGGCGTCGGCGACGGACGATCTCGCGGCCCTCGACGATGCGCACGGCGCGGATTAGCACGGCTTGGGGGGGAATCGAGCGGTCCGGTCACGATGTTGAAGAGCCGGTGCATCCCGTAGCAGAGGTAGACATAGGCCACGCCGCCCGGCGCGAACATGACCTCCGTCCGCGGCGTCCGCCGGTTTCCGAAGGCATGACTCGCCGCGTCCAGCGGCCCGCCGTAGGCTTCCGTCTCGACGATCACTCCCTCGGCATAACCGTCCCCAGCCGGGACGCAGAGGACTTTTCCGAGGAAGAAACGGGCAGCGCGGGTGGGCCGGGGGTCGGCGTATTCGTGACGTTCCAATTTTCTTCCGGGCGAGATCATATTCTTTGCCTTTTTGCCGCGCTAATTCCATGCTGAGACTCCCCTATGCCCACCCCTACGCATACCCTGTGGCCCGCCATGCCTCCCCAACTGGCGAACGATATTCTGCTTTCCGTCCAGAAAACGAACAAGAAGCTTTACCGCACCGCCGTGGAAGTCATGGCCCCGCGCATGGGCATCCGGGTGCCGATTCTTCTCGAGATGCCGAAGGCCTCCCGCCACGGCACCTGGATTCAGATTCTCGCTCGCCCCGAGCTGGAGGTGCTCAGCTTCAATCTTCTCTCCACCTGGTTGATCGAGACGCAGCGTCCGATGCTCTGCGCGTGGCTCGATTCCCTCGGGATCGAACATGCCGAGAACGGCTGCGCGGATATTTTCCCGCCACAGCCCGACGTTTCCCTGCTGAAAAAGGGCGTCGATGTCTTGCTCGGGAAATTCGATCCGGCGATCGTGACGGTCTACCTCCACAGCTTCAACCAGATCGACGAAACGCAATGGCCGGAACTCGACAAGATTTTGCAGGAGGACTCGAGGCTGCAGTTGAAGGCGACGGTCCAAGCCTGACGTTCGTTTTAGTGTGTCATGAGAATACTCACGGCCATCATCTTCCTCTGCTCCGGAACGCTGGCCATCGCTCAGCAGGCCGATCCGGTGATCATGGTTGATTCCGAAGACCGCGAGATGAACGCGGCTTTTGCCAAGGCGCGTAGCGAAATCGACTCATTTCTGGCGATTATGCAGTCGGGAACAGCGTCTAGCTGCTCGGTGAAAGTAAAAATCACCGATCACGATCAGGTGGAATTTTTCTGGCTCGACGACCTGACCTATGCCAACGGGTTTTTTTCCGGCACGATCGACAATACTCCCGATCTGGTCAAAAACGTCAAAATGGGCCAGAAAATCGACGTTAAAAAAGAAGACATTTTCGATTGGCTCTACATGAAAGACGGCAAGATGTACGGCAATTACACGGTCCGTGTTTTATTGCCGAAAATGTCTAAGGAAGATGCCGATAAGATAAGAGCCATGATGGCCAACTGAATGACGTTTGACGAATGCCCGCCTGCCATTACCCTTCTTACTGAACCCCCAAACCAGGAAAAATACCATGTCACACAAATACGAAAACAAACAAACCGCCCTCCTCGCCAAGGTCAAGGGCAAGACCGGCAAAATCTCCGATAAGACCCACGAGGAGCACCTCAAGCTCTACACGGGCTACGTCAACAAATCGAACGCACTGCTCGAAGCCGTCGAGAAACTCGGCACTCCCGATCCCGCCGATCCCGCCGTCGCGAACCAAATCGCCTCGACCATCCGCAACCTGAAGGTCGACCTGACCTTCGCGCTGGGTGGCCTGAAGAACCACGAACTCTATTTCAACATCCTCGGTGGCGACGGCAAGATCGACGGCACGTTCGCGGAACTGGTGGACCGCGATTTCGGTTCGTTCGAGAATTACAAGAAGGACCTGAAGGCGACCGGCATCGCGGCGCGCGGCTGGGCCTGGACCGGGATCGATCACGAGACCGGCAAGCTCTTCAACTACATCGGCGATGCGCAGAACACCTACCCGATCTGGGGCGTGACCCCGGTGCTGGGGCTGGACGTTTACGAGCACGCCTACTACGCGGACTTCTTCACCGCCCGTGCCGGGTATATCGACGAGTTTCTGAACCATGTCGATTACAGCGCGGTGAATGCGCTGCTGCCGAAGCTGTAATTCGCGGTAAGACGTTTTTCGACGAGCAAGAAGCCCCGGGGGATTTGTCCTCCGGGGCTTTTTGTTTTGGGGGAGGGCATACGAAACAACGCTACTTGTTCGCAGGAACCTTGAGCAGTTCGCGAGCGACGGTAAGAATAAATGGCTGGGCCACGCCTTGGCGGACAATGGTCAGGGCCACAGTCGTGCCGACCGGGCCGCGGATCAAGCCCAGGGCCGCTCTTAATTTCATGCCGGCTACTTTTCGGTCCTCGATCTGAGTAATCTCGTCTCCTTTTTGTAATCCCACC
>CAJCII010000050.1 GCA_903970335.1 Bacteroidota bacterium
TCCGGCGGTGGTGGCGGACGCAACCGCTACTAAGCAAGGTCCACGCTTTCGCGTGGGTCTTTTCGCCGGGATTCTCCCGGCACCCTGTCCCCGCCGGTTCCATGGAACCGGCGGGGCACCGGAGTTTCTTTCCGAAAACTCCCTGTACAACCGACCGCCAGTAAATGGCAACCGTTCGTTAGCGGTGTTTCGAACTTCGGTGCATGTTAGTCGCATGACCTCTTCCCCCAGCGTGCACGACACCCCCGCGATCACAACCGCAACCGTGTGGCAGCGCATCGGCTTGATCCTGCTGGGACTGGCCACGATTCCCGTCTTGGCCATCCTGATCTGGCAGGGCGTCACCGCCCACGGAAACCCGGACCCGACGACCCCGAACACGAGCTACGTTGCGGCCATTCTCGACATCGCCGTCCTCGTCTTCCGCGAAGGACTGGAAAGCATCCTCGTTCTGGCGGCCATCACGGCGGGACTGGCGCGCCGGAGTGAAGGCCACGCCTCACCGATTTTTCTCGGAGCGAGTCTGGGCTTTATCGCGACGTTGCTCACCTGGTATGTCGTCCGCGGGATTGTGGAGGACATCAGTGTGAATGTTTCCTACCTCGCGCTGCAGGCGGCCACGGGCTTGGTCGCCGTGATCGTCCTGCTCGTGGTGATGAACTGGTTCCTGCACAAGGTCTACTGGGGCGGATGGATCACGGTGCACAATCGGCAGAAGAAGAAGATCCTCGAGTCGGCCGAGAGCGGCACGTCGCCGGGCTTCGTTTTTTGGGGACTGGTGCTGCTGGGCCTGAGCTCGGTATATCGGGAGGGCTTCGAGGTGGTGCTGTTTCTCCAGAGCTACTACCTGAAGCTGGGCGGGGCGACGGTTCTCTACGGGTCGCTGGTGGGGCTGGCGCTGACTCTCGTTGTGGCGGTGATCACGTTCTGGGCACACCGGCGGATGCCTTACCGGAAGATGCTCATCTTCACCGGCATCCTGCTCGGGGTGGTGCTGCTGGTCATGGTGGGAGAGGAGGCGTTCGAGATGCAGCAGGCGAACTGGCTGCCGACAACCGACATCCACGCGCTGGATGCGTGGATGCCGGACTGGACGGGGGTGTGGTTCTCGCTCTACCCGACGGTGGAGACCATTGTGGCGCAGGTGCTGGCGGCGGTGCTGGTGGTCGGGTCGTACTTTCTGTCGCGGGGGATGGTGCAGCGGGAGGGGACCGAGGAGGCGGGGGCCTGAGTTTGGCTTAAATGGCCTATAGTTTTAGGTCAGACTGGCCAGATTGGGCATAAAAGCCAGAGAGGCCAAGAGCAACGACCGCTGCGGGCATGCGCCCTCCTCGCGCCTGGCCACCGACCAAAAAGCTGCGCCAGATTGTCCAGGTTAGTACCGCTAGATTTGTTAGCCCGCTCTTTTTGAGAAGGACCATCGACCGCCGCGATGGGGGGCAATTCGGAAACCAAGGGCAAAGGCATAGGGCTTGCTCTCTTTCGGGCTTGTGATCGGCCAGCCCATCCTGCACAAAGCCTTTCTGTCGATCGGGTCTGCAATCTAACCCCCTTTACCAAGAGATATTATGCGTCGCACCAAAATCATCGCCACTCTCGGGCCGGCCACGGCCAGCCCGCCCATGCTGGAAGCTCTCATGAAGCTGGGGGTGAACATCTTCCGGTTCAACATGTCCCATGCGCCCCACGATTGGGTGCGGAAGGTGGCCAAGTCGATCCGGGAGATTTCCGCCAAGCTGAACCACGAGGTGGCGCTGCTGCTCGATACCCAGGGTCCGGCCATCCGCACTGGGGACGTACCAAAACCCTTTGATTTGCAGGTGGGGGATTGGGTCAGCTTCACGGTCAAGGGCCAGAAGGGTACGGTGCAAATCACCGTGGACGTGAATTATCCGTACCTGGTCGAGGACATCGAAGTGGGCAGCGTCGTCATTGTCGACAACGGGCTGCTGCGGATGGAGGCGATCGAAAAGCGGGAAAACGAACTTGTCTGCAAGGTGCTGACGCCGGGGCCGATGGGCAGTCGGCGGCACATCAACCTGCCCGGCGTGGACGTGAAACTCCCGGCGCTGACGGAAAAGGATTACAAGGACATCGAGCTCGCCTTCGAGTGCAACATGGACTTCATCGCGATGTCCTTCGTGCGCCGCCGGGCGGACATCGATTTGCTGCGCGGCATCATCAACGAAAGAAAAAGCGAGCTTCGGATCGTGGCCAAGATCGAGGACCAGATGGCGGTGCGCAATCTCGAAGAGATTATCGCGGCCTGCGACGGGCTGATGATTGCGCGCGGGGACCTCGGGATCGAAGTGCCCTACGAGGAGCTACCGATCATCCAGCGGCGCGCGGTCAACCTGTGTCTGGCGGCGGTCAAGCCGGTCATCGTCGCGACGCACCTGCTGGAGAGCATGATCACCAATCCGTCGCCGACGCGGGCGGAAATCACCGACATCGCCAACGCGGTCTTCGAGCACGCGGACGCGATCATGCTTTCCGGCGAAACGACGACGGGCAAGTACCCGCTCGAATGCGTGGAGATTATGGACCGGATCGCCAAGCGGATCGAGCAGGGCAAGACGGTGGGCAGTTACATCAATCCCCTCGAACCCAAGACCGCCCGGGAAAAGATCAATGCCGCCACCGTTTATCTGGCGAACGAGACCAAGGCCGTGGGCATTTGCGTCTACAGCCACACGGGAACCAAGGCGCGCTTCATCTCGGGATTGCGCCCGCAGGTGGCGCCGATCTACGCCTTCACCCACGATGCGCATGTGGCACGTAGTCTTTCGCTGAATTTCGGCGTCAAGGCCCAGGTGATTGCGCAGGACCCGGACCCGAATGTGATCCTGCTGAAGATGGTGGAAAACCTGAAACGGCACGGTTATGTCAAGTCGGGGGAATCGCTGGTCGTGGTTTCGGATCTTGCGGTCGGATTGGAAACCTTGCATGCCATCCACGTTCACACGATACATTAGAGATTGTGGGGAAAATCCTTTCGGCGTGACCCGCACCGATTTTTCGGACACCCTCTGGGTCCATGAGCACCTTTACGGGAAAGTCGGCCCTGGTCACCGGAGCCTCGGCGGGCCTGGGGGGGGAATTCGCCTTGCAACTCGCAGCCTTGGGGGTCAACCACCTCGTCCTGACCGCCCGGCGGACCGACCGGCTGGAAAGCCTCAAGGCCAGCCTGCTCGGGATTTATTCGGGGTTGCACATCGACACAATTCCCACCGATCTCTCCGATCCGGAAGCCCTCACCCAGTTCATCGGCGCGATGGACGAGGCCGGTTTCTCGCCCGACATCCTGATTAACAACGCGGGTTTCGGAGACCTCGGGACCTTCGAGACGAGCGAACCGGCCCGAATCGAGTCGATGCTGGCGGTCAATATCGTCGCCTTGACGCGCCTGACCCGCTGGGCGCTCACCGGTATGTTGAAATCCGGCTCCGGCTGGATTTGCAACGTCGGCTCGACGGCGGGACTCATTCCCATCCCGTCGTTCGCGGTCTATGGGGCGACGAAGGCCTATGTGAACAGCTTTTCCGAGGCGCTGCGCATCGAATTGCACCGCTCCGGTGTTTATGTCACCGCGCTTTGTCCGGGACCGGTCGAGACGGAATTCGGGGAAGTCGCGTCCCGCGCCAATAGCAAGCGGCAGTTCGAGCCCCCCGCCTTTCTCTGCGTGCACAAGGCGGATGTGGTGGCGCAAACCCTGACGGCGCTCGCACGCGGGCAGGGCCGGGTCATTCCGGGATTGCCGGTCCGCTTTGGGATGCTGCTGGCCGAGAGCACGCCGCGCTGGATTCTGCGTTTTGTCTTCAACCTTATGAGCGGCGACTTCCGCAAGGAACGACAGGCTGCGTTGGGAAAACAATGACGGCCGTGCCCCGTCTGGCCGTGCTCGGTTCGGGCAAAGGGAGTAATTTCGTCGCGATTCAGGAAGCGATCCTGGCCGGAAGCCTGCACGCGCAGATCGCACTGGTGGTCAGCGATTGGCCCGACGCGACGATTCTCGCGAGAGCAACGGCGTTCGGGCTACCCATCGCGACGCTGCCCCCTTCGCCGTTCCGCACCAAGCTCAGTCCCGAGGGAGAAACGGCGCTGGTGGAACTGCTGCGCGCGCACGAGATCGAGTGGGTGATCCTGGCCGGGTACATGCGGGTGGTGAAAGAACCGCTCCTGAGCGCGTTTCCCAACCGGATCGTCAACATCCATCCATCGCTGCTGCCTGCCTTCAAGGGACTCAAGGCGTGGGAACAGGCGCTCGCCGCCGGGGTCCGGGAGACCGGTTGTACCGTTCATTTCGTCAATCGGGACATCGATGCCGGGGAGATCATCGCCCAGCGAAGCGTCCCGGTACTGGACGGCGACACGCCGGAAACGCTCCATGCCCGTATCCAAGTGGCGGAGCACGAGCTTTACCCGGCGGCACTGGCCCGGGTGTTGCAGCCGGGCACTTGACGAGGCGAAGGGGTAGCGGCTCCGTTTGAAAGTTATGACGAGACAACCGACCGGTACGTCAGATTAACGGAATACTGCGTTGAGAAACCCGAATTATCTGCCTCCAGCGACGACCAATCCTGGGGGTGTGGAGTAAAACTGGCCACGACGACCGATCGCCAATTCGCCGCCAGTAAATTGGGCGGTAGATGCAGAGGCCTGAAGCTGCTGCACGATACGCGCCACAGTTTCATTAACGAGCTTTTGAATTTGTTCTCCCTGGGATGCATTGGCCTGAAGCTGTAATTCTTCAAGTTCCTGTGCGTCGAAGGCCTTTGGCACCGATCGCTTCAATTCTTTGCTTACTTCGATCCATGTCTTAATGGCCTCTCTGGAATTGGCTAAAGCCTCTTCTTGAGTGGCTCCCTCGGCTACGCATCCCGGCAGTAAATCAACGCGGGCGAGCCAGGCGTTATCTTCCTTGCTGTAAATGAGAAACACGGGGTAATCCGTAGGGTTCATATTTTTAGTTTTCCTTGAGCTTGGAAAAAGTTTATGGAATTTCTGATCTGTTTCACCTGATAAGGCTTAGCTTTGCCGCTTGGTCCAGGTTGAAAATTGAGAATATCAGCGCAATCAGCGTGCCAGTAGACCACGTGACTGGAGCCTGAGCCAGGCTTTTTTTGCCAACCAACCGACTCGGCGCACTCACAAAGCTCTTCATAAGTGACATTATGTGTTCTATTTCTGTCCAATATCTTCTCAATCAGCTTAGCACGTTTACTCACGATTTCAATCCTCCAAGGGCCACCGACTAAGGTGCGGGTGGGTTAACATTATTGCACGCATAACGCAACTACTTCTTCCGATCTCCGAACATGATCCGCAACCCCGGTTTCCATCGCCGGAGTAACACGAAGGACCCGCGTGGACTTTCCGGCTCTGCGCCCTTAAATTCACCCCATGGCTTTCCGGATCGCCCTGCTTTCCCGGTCGTCTCCCACGACGTTGCCCGTGCGCCCGTCGCTCACGCTCTTCTTTTTGCTGGCCGGGGCGTTTCTGCTGACGCTGGTGCCGCATGTCGTGCAGTTGCCCCTGTGGGTAAGCGGCACGGTGGTCGCGGCGATGACGATCCGGTCGGTGATGGAAGTGTACCGGATGCCACTCCCGAGCAGCGGATTTTGCGGCATTCTCTCGCTCTGCTTCCTGGCCGGGATTTTCCTCCAGTACGACACCATGTTCGGTCGGCAGGCGGGCACGGCGTTTATCGCGGGACTGCTGGCGATCAAATTCTTCGAGATTCGGGGCCCGCGGGACACCTCGGTGATCGTCTTCTCCTGCTTTTTCGTGGTCATGAGCGCCCTGCTCTATTCGCAGGCCCTGGAGCTTTTCATTTATTGCCTGATCATGATGTGGATTTTGACCGCCCTGCTGCTGCGGATTCAAATCGGCGACGAGGCGGAGGACAGATTGCTCGCCATGTTGCGGATTGCCGGAGTCGTCTTCTTGCAGGCGCTGCCGTTGACGGTCTTTCTTTTTTTCTTTTTTCCGCGCTACCCCGGAACGCTGCAGGTGCACCTGAACGAAGGCTCCCTCGGACTGAGCGACAGCGTCGAGCCCGGCAGCATCGCGCGCCTGGCCGACGACGACTCGGAGGCGATGTATGTGAAATTTACCGGCGACACGATGCCGGCCGCGGATGCCATGTATTGGCGGGCGCTGGTGCTCTGGGACTACCACGAGGGAATCTGGACGCAGGGAGCCGCCGCCGATCCTGTGGGGAAAATGCCCTCACCCGAACCGCACCACGCCACGATCACGCAGGAAATCACCATTTATCCCCACTTCCAAAAATGGCTTTTCGCGCTCGACACACCGATCTCGCTGGCCTTGAACGAAACCGAAACGTCGAACCCGCACTGGTCGGTCATGCTCAATGGCGACACGCTGCAGCTCAACCGCGACAGCGGGCAGGTCGATCACACGGAACGGTACACGGTCATCTCCGCGCCCGAACTGGCCGGGCAAATCCTCGAACCCGGCGAACGAGCCGCCGGTATCCGGCTTCCCAGCGACAAGAGCCACGACCGGATCGACCCGGAGGTGAAGGCGCTGGCCGACCGGCTGTACCAGGAAAATCCGAATGCCGAGGCCTATATCGGGACGCTGCTGCACTACTTTCGCCATGGATTTACCTACAGCACCACGCCGGGGGCCACGAAGCCGGGCGAAGACTGGCTGCACAATTTTCTTTTCAAGACCCGGACCGGTTTTTGCGAACACTTCGCCTCGGCCTTTGCGGTCTTGTTGCGACTGGAAAAAATTCCCGCCCGGCTGGTCGTCGGTTACGCGGGGGCGGAATACAATCCGTACAAGAACATCTACACCGTGCGGCAATCGGACGCTCACGCCTGGGACGAGGTCTGGATCGAGGCGAAGAGCCGCTGGGTGCGCATCGACCCGACCGCCGTTCTCCCTCCCGGCGAGGTCGGCCCGGATGCCGCGAACGGCGCGGGACAGAGCGGGCAGGACGAAGACCTGTCGTCCCAGGTGGCCCATCATCGGGTCACTTTTTCCGAGACGTATCTGCCGGGCTGGATGGGCCAGCTCTTCAAGGAAATGCGCCTGCGTCGGGAACAAGTCGAGGCGGACTGGGACGACTGGGTCTTTTCCTACGATCCCGACACGCAAAACCGCCTGGCGCAGTACCTGGGTTTCGGACAGAACTACCGGGTGATGCTCAGCCTCGCCTGTGCGCTGGCCATCGGGCTCTGCGCGATATTTTTCCGCTCGTGGACGAAACAAAAAACGATCGTTCCGCCGGTGGAAAAAATCTATGCCGCCTTTTGCCGGAACATGGCCCAAAGCGGCGTCCCGCGCGCGGAGTGGGAAGGACCGCTGGCCTACACGGAGCGGCTCGCGGAGGCTTTCCCCGACAAGAAGGAGGCCTTCGATCGCCTGGGCAGTATCGTTGCGCACTCCCGTTACGGCCCGACTCCGCCCGATGCCTCCGCGCCGCAGAAATTGCAGGAGCTTTTGACCTTGATCGCCGCGTCCCAAGCCGCATCGTCATCCCGTGAGTCGAAGTGATACCCAAGCCCAACTGGACCGGCATGTGGCCGCACTCCTGCGGTGCGATCGCTGTCCCCGAATGCAAAAGCCGGTGGTGAGCGGAGGCGCGGTGGTGAGTCGCGTGCTGCTGGTGGGGCAGGCCCCGGGAGACAAGGAACCGGTGCTCGGGCGGCCCTTCGCCTGGACGGCGGGCCGCAAGCTCTTTCGCTGGTTCCGCGAGCACGCCGGGGTCGATGAGGCCACCTTTCGCTCGGGGGTCTACATGGCGGCCGTCTGCCGGTGTTTTCCGGGGAAAAAGGAATCCGGCGGCGACCGGGTCCCCGAGGCGGACGAAATTCTCAATTGCTCCGGCTGGCTCAAGGCGGAGATGGACCTGCTGCATCCGGCCCTGGTCATCGCGGTCGGCAAGCTGGCGATCCGCCAATTCATGCCGTGCGAGAAACTGGATGCCGTGATCGGCTCGGCCTTTCCGACGGAGTATGCCGGACATCGCTTCGATCTCGTTCCCTTGCCGCACCCCTCCGGGGCCTCGCCCTGGCCGCACCAGGAACCGGGCCGGGTGCTCCTGCCGCGGGCGCTGCGGTTGATCGCGGAGCATCCGGCGTGGCGAGAGAGCATGAAGCATGTCTTGCCCGGATAAGAGTCGTCCGTTAAACCAAGGGACAGGATGTCCGTCTCCACCCAACCTCCGCCAGCCCCCGCGCCGAAGAAAAGCGGCCTGGGTTGCCTCGGGTGCGGCTGCCTCATCCTTGCGCTGCTGGCGGTCCTGTTTCTCGCGCTGGTCGGAGCCGGCATCTATGGTGTCTACTCTCAGTTTATCGCGATTACGTCGACCGTGCCGCTGGCGGTTCCGGCCTTCGATGGCGGCGACGAGATGTACAATACGGCCAAGCAAAAACTGAGCGATTTCGATCACGATCTCCAGAATCATGTGGCCGCGAAGCTCGAGCTAAGCGGGGACGAGATCAACACGCTGATCGCGCGCCAGCCGGCTTTCACCCAAAGCAAGACGCTGCTTTATGTGAGCGTGGCGAACAACGAGGCGACCATTCAGTTGAGCCTGCCCACCGGCCTCATTTCGGACGGATATGTCACGGGCCGTTATTTGAACGCTACGAGTTCCTTCGGTCTCGATTTAGATGCCGATAATAAAACCCTTATGCCCGACCTGCACGATTTACAGATCGGCGAAAAAGCGATGCCGAAGAATACCCTGCCCGCGCTTCAGAGCGAATTCACTCCGGTGCTGAACGGGCTGCTGCAAGGCGATCCGGAAGGCAAGCTCGTGCTGAACCAAGCCAAGTCGATTCGGATCGAGAACGACGAGCTGGTGATCGAGACGCAGTAGTACGTCTTTTCAAAACGGAAGAGATCGATCATGCGTCTCCTTCTTCTGCTGGCGTTCGCTTTAACGTCTTTCGCGAGTTGTCGCGGGGCGGAACTCTCATCGTTGGAAGAAGAATATTTAAAAGCGTATCTGCTCTTTAATGATGCCGAAAATCTCGAACAAGAGGGCGACCTTCGTTCGGCCTACAAGGACTATTCTGAGGGTTTGCGACTACTTATTTTGGTCCAAAGTAGCGACGCCTCCTATATCGAACAAGACATGTATCAAGCGAAGTTACGTGACGCTCAAGCGAAGCTTGACGAGCTCAGACTGAGGATATCTTGTCAGGCACCTCGCCTTAATAGCAAGCGACCCTCGGCGAAACATTGATTTACCTCAAAGCCTCGGCACCGCGCTGAGCAGCTTCTTGGTGTAATCGTCCTGCGGGTTCTCGTAGATCGCCTCGGCGGTCGCGGCCTCGACGATTTTTCCCTGGTTCATGACCAAAACGAAGTCGCTGATGTGCTCGACCACGGCCAGGTCGTGTGCGATGAAGAGATAGGTCAGCCCGAGCTCCTCCTGCAAATCCTGGAGCAGGTTCACGATCTGCGCCTGCACGGAAACGTCGAGCGCGCTGACCGGCTCGTCGCAGACGATGAACTCGGGGTTGACCGCCAGGGCGCGGGCGATGCCGATACGCTGGCGCTGGCCGCCGCTGAACTCGTGCGGATACCGGTCCAGGTGCGCGCGCTTCAGGCCCACTTTTTCGAGCAACTCCGCGACCCGCTCGCGACGGTCGGCCCGGCCCATCCCGGGGAAATGGATTTGGAGCGCCTCGCCGACGATCTCGAAAATCGAGAGGCGCGGGTTGAGCGAGTTGTAGGGGTCCTGGAAGATGATCTGGATTTTCTTGCGGTAGGGGCGAAACGATGAGGCGCCCAAATGGGAGATGGCCGTTCCATCATAGGAAATTTTGCCCGCGGTCAC
>CAJCII010000051.1 GCA_903970335.1 Bacteroidota bacterium
GCCCTCGGGCGAGGAGGAGGTGAGGATGGGCGTCTGGAATTCCTGGAAGCCGAGGTCGATCATGCGGCGGCGGATGGCGGAGATGACCTTGGCGCGGAGCATGATGGTCTTGTGCAGCTTGCTGCGGCGCAGGTCGAGGAAGCGGTACTTGAGCCGCGTTTCCTCGGGCGTGTGGTCCTCGGGGAAGACGTTCATCGGGAGGGGCTCGCACGAGCCGAGCTTCTCGTAGCCCGCGACATCGAGTTCGACATCGCCCGTGGCGATGTTCGGGTTGATCGTCCCCTCGGGGCGCGGGCGCACCAAGCCGTGGACGCTGACGACCGTTTCCTTCGGCGAATGGGAGAGGGTGTCCTGGAACGCGGCGGTGGGCGGGACGACGATCTGGGTGATGCCATAGTGGTCGCGCAGGTCGATGAAGAGGACGCCGCCGAGGTCGCGCTTGTTGTGGATCCAGCCCGCGAGGCGGACGGTCTGGCCCGCGTGGGACGCGCGCAAATCGTTACAGGTGTGGGTGCGGTAGGGGTTGGACATGAGGGGGAGAATTTTTAGACGGAATTGACGGAATTAACAGGCTGAAGTTTCGCACGGAGGACTGAAGAGGGCAGAAGAGCGGAGGCAGGGGAATTACTTTTTCAGGGTTTCGGCGTCGGGGTGACCAGGCGCTCGATATTTCCCTTTAACAAGTCGCCACCGAAGTTGATCAGGAGTCCGACGGGTAGTCCCGATAGTTTCAGGTAGGTCAGTACCTGCTTCTTATGGACGCGGGCCAGGTGATCGATCGATTTGATTTCAACGATAACCCGATGATCGACGATTAAGTCGGCGCGGAACCCTTCGTCGTAAACTTTTGTTCCGATGCGGATCGGAATGGCAACTTGTCGTTGTACGAAGAGGCCCCGGTCGGTGAGCATATCGGCCAGTACCACCTCATAAACCGACTCAAACAGGCCTGGCCCAATCTCGGTGTGAATCTTATAGGCCGAATCGACAATGGTTGCCGTGACATCGTTGATCTCCATGCGTCATCCCTTCTGGCACCGCTTCCTGCGCCTGGTACGAACTTTTTACCTATTTCGCACGGAGGACTAAAGAGGGCCGAAGAGGGATTTCGGATGCTCTACCTCCCCAATTCCTTCCCGGTCCAAAGCCATCTTCCTCTTCTGCCCTTTGCAGTCCTCCGTGCGAAACTGTTCCCTTCTTCTAAACTTTCGCTAAACGATTCCATAAACCTTGTACTTGGGAAGTTGCCCTTTTACCCGCGGCGGTACCTTTCACCACGTTTTTCCATTAGATGCGAGTAGACATTTTCTATCGCAACTTTCGTTTGCTGGCGCGTTGCTAACACCTTGACCTCTACAATCCCGTCCGTTACTTGGGAATCTACGACGACTGCAAATTCGAAGACTCGCTCTTCCGCAGTCTGGAACTGTTTGCCGACTTTACTCGGCTGCAATGAGTAATCTACAGCTTCATCGAAAATCTGCAGGCGAAGTTCCTGAACTATTTTCATTGCTTGGGCGCGATAATCCTCATCGGCAATCACCACATAAACACCGGATTGGCCGTGGTGTGGAGACCAACCGTTGCCCTTCAGGATTTCCCCCAGCACCACATCCCCCATGCCGAAGCCGAGGGCGGGGAGATCGACCTCGCCGAGGTTCTTCAGCAGGTTGTCGTAGCGGCCGCCGCCGGCGATGGCGCGGAACTCGCCGCTGCGGTCGAAGACCTCGAAGACAACGCCGGTGTAGTAGGCCAGTCCGCGGACGACGGTGAAGTCGCGCTTCACGTAGTCCGGTAATCCGCGATAGCGCAGGCCGGTCTCGACGGTGTCGAGGCGTTCGCTTTTCGCGCTGCCCGCGTCGTCGAGGATCGCAAAGACTTCCGTCGCCAGCCGACCGAGCTTCTCCGCCGTCTTCTCCCGCGGCTCGCGTTCGCTTTTGTCAATGGCCTGGATGACGGCGTAGCGTTCTTCTTCGGGGACGTTTCGCTCGTTCATGAAGTCGGTCCAGAACTGCCGGTCGCTCAGCCGCACGACGAAGTCCTTCTCAGTCAGGCCAAAAGCGCGGAGCGTGTCGATGACCAGCGCAATCAACTCGATGTCCGCCTCCAGCCCGGCCTCGCCGATGATGTCGCAGTTGAACTGGTAGTGCTCGCGCAGCCGTCCCTTCTGCTGGCGTTCGTAGCGGAAGACCTGCGGGATGGAAAACCACTTGAGCGGCTTCTTGAAGTCCTTGTGCCGGGCCGTGACGAGGCGGGCCAGCGTGGGGGTCATCTCGGGCCGCAGCGCGACTTCACGTTCGCCCTTGTCCGTGAAGTTGTACAGCTGCGTGACGATTTCCTGCCCCGATTTTTTGGTGAAGAGATCGAGTGGTTCCAGCGGGGGGCCGTCGTATTCGACGAAGCCGTAGCGGTGCGCCACGTCGCGCCACTTGGCGAAGATGGCATTGCGAAATGCACAGTCGGCTGGGTAGAAGTCGCGGAATCCGGGGAGGGCCATGGAAAAATAGAGTTGGGTTGAAAAAGGAGGGAGGGGCGAAACGAATTGCCCAAAGTTTTATTGCCCCGGAACGGGAGCGGAGGCAACCCCCGAATCAGAGGGCGGGGTTGGTCCCGGACGCAGGCCTGGCTTCGTCGGCAATGGTCTGGGAAAGCTTCATCACCTTCGACTTCATCTCCTTGCCGGCCTTGAACTTGACCACGGCGCGGGGAGGGATCGGCACATCGTGCTCGGGGCGATTCGGGTTGCGCCCGACGCGTGCCTTGCGGAGCTTGACCTCGAAGACGCCGAAGTTGCGCAACTCGACCGCCTGCCCGTGGGACAGGCTTTCCGTGAGATGATCGAGCGTGCGCTGGATGACGTTTAGCACATCCTGCTGGACCATTCCCGTCTCGTTGCTGATGCGAACTACCAGATCGCGCTTCGTTAAATTAGGCATAAACCGGTGCTATTGCGCCAGATGGAGCGAAGAATGCAAGAGGAAAAAGAGGATTTAATCTCTTGGGCCAATTCTCCGAAGCTTGTTCCGGGGTTCTTTACACGGTCAAGCTTAAGCCAACTGCTTCACCAGCACCTTGGAGTTCCGCTTGCTGCTGTCGTATTTTTCTTTCCGCGCCGGGGGCAGATTCTCGGGCGAGCCCTCTTTATAGCCCCCCTTTTGCTGGAAGTAGTTGAAGGCCCGCGTCGAAAGCAGGAAGATCGATTTCACGCCCCGCTGCTTCGCGGCGTCCTCGGCAAAGAGCATCAGCTTCTGCCCGATGCCCAGGTTTTCATGTGCGCCGCTGACCGAGAGACAGGCCAGTTCCGCCATTTCGCCGCCCGGTTGGACGTGCAGCGCCACGCAGCCCACGATATTTCCGTCGATCTGGAAGACGTAGTAGTCGTTGATATGGGAGAGAATATCGAGCCGGGTCCGTTTGACGATTTCCTCCTCCTCCACCGATTCCCGGATCAGGTTGCGAATTGCCCGGATGTCCTTCTTCAAGGCGCGCCGCACCGCCTGGTATTCGTTGGCATAGATCATGGTGCCGACGCCTTCGTTGGAGAAAAGCTCGCTCAGCAGCGCCTCATCGACCCGTCCGTCGAGCAGATGCACCCGGCTGACCCCGTTCCGGCACGCCCGGATGCAATGCTCGAATTTCGAGAGAACATTCTCCGGGATTTCCGCCTTGTGCTTCTTGTAGATTTCCTCCGCTTCGGTCACCGACATCTGGCTGATCTCATTTCCGCCTTTGGTGAAGCCGGAGTAGGTGCTCATATAAATCAATTTCGCGGCTTTGAGCGCCTCGGCGACTTCCAGGGCCACGCCGTCGGAATTGACCCGGAAGGTCCGTCCGTCGCCATCGAAGCCGAGCGGAGCGATCACCGGAATCACTCCCTTCTCCAGCAAAAGATTGAGGAAATCGACATCGACCCGTTCGACCCGCCCCGTGAAAAGCCGGTCCACCCCGCCGACAATCCCATAAGGGTGCGCAATGACCGCATTCGTATAGCAGGCCCGCAAGTCATTGGAAGCGAGTCCCTCCAGGACTTCGTGAGTGATCCGGTTCGCGGCGGTCAACGCCAGCTTCAGTGTTTCTTCGTCCGTGATCCCCGTGCCGTCCGCGTTGCTGATCGGTATGCGCGTCTGTTTGGCAAGTTCCAGCAGTTGATGCGCTGCGCCGTGGACCAGCACCAGCCGGATGCTCAGGGAACGGAGCACGGCCAGATCGAGCATGAGGTTCGGGAAATTATCGTCGGCGACCAGGGCGCCATCGAGGGCGATCACGAAGGTCTTTTCCCGGAAACCGGGAATGTAGGTCAGGATGCCGCGCAAATCGGAAACTTTCATAGGAAAGGGCAGAAGCTTACCCGTTCTTGAAAAACCTTCCAGCTTTCTCACGGTCGATCCTGGAGCTTGCTTATTTTTCGATAGGCTCTGGACAGATGAAACTTTCTGCTTATATTGATACAATGGTTGTTACGGATTTTTTGCCTTGGCCCAAGTGCAAGCAAGTACTTACTTATTTCGCGGGGCTGTTTGCCCTTCTGCTTTTGTCCGCGTGCCATCCCTCCGGTTCCCAGGGCGCTCCGCCTTCCATGGGGCCGCCGCCCGTCACCGTCGCCCATCCGCTGGCCAAGGAGATCGTCGATTACGACGAATTTACCGCCCGACTCAGCGCCGTCAGCAGCGTCGATATCCGCGCCCGGGTCAATGGGTATCTCGCCAAGGTGAATTTCCAGGACGGGGCCTTCGTGAAAAAGGGCGATCTCCTTTTTGTCATCGATCCGCGTCCCTATCAGGCCGAGTTGGACCGTGTGCAGGCGGAACTCGATCGGGCCAAGACCCAGCTCGACCTCAACGAAAACGATTTCAAGCGGGCCGAATCCCTCTTCGAGTCGAAGGCCATCTCCGAGGAGGAACTCGATACGCGGAGCAAAAACCGCGCGTTGGCCGAGGGTGCCGTCAAGTCGGCCCAGGCCAATCTGGAGGCCGCGCAACTCAACCTGGCCTACACCAATATCCTTGCTCCCATCGACGGTCGCGTCAGCCGGGCGTTCGTGACGGAGGGCAATCTCGTTGTCGGCGACGGACAAAACTCCACCCTGCTCACCACGCTCGTCTCGGTCGAACCGATCTACGCTTACGCCGATGTCGATGAAGCGACCGTCCTGAAATACCAGCAACTGGACCGCGAGGGTCTGCGCAAAAACAACAACGGTCAGATACCAGCCGATCTGGCGCTCGGAAATTCCGCCGATTTTGCGTATCACGGCTACATCGACTTCATCGACAACCAGATCGACTCCGGCACGGGCACCCTGCATGTGCGTGCCATCTTCCACAACCCGGACCGTGACCTGATTCCCGGCGAGTTTGCCCGTTTGCGCGTCACCGGCAGCATCAAATACACCGGGATGCTCATCCCGGATTTCGCCATCGGTACCGACCAGGAAAAGAAAATCGTTTATGTCGTGGGGCCCGATAAAACGATCCAGACCAAGCAGGTCGAACCGGGCCAGATTGTCGATGGGTTGCGGGTCATCCGCTCCGGTCTCGATCCGACCGACTTGGTCGTGCTCGACCGCCTCCAGATCCTTCGTCCCGGTATGCCGGTCGATCCCAAGGAGCAGCCCCTCCAGCCGCCGACGGACGCCGCACCCGTCACGGCCTCCGATCCGGCTCGCCAATAAATCTTCGGAAGCACACCTGACGTTACGATGAGCTTTTCTCATTTTTTCATCGGCCGACCGGTCTTCGCGGCGGTGCTCTCGATTGTCATCGTGATTGTCGGATCGATCGCCCTGGTCGAACTCCCCGTCGCGCAGTACCCGGAAATCGTCCCCCCCACCATCCAGGTCACCGCCAGCTATCCCGGCGCCAACGCGACCGTCATGGCCGATACCGTCGCCTCGCCCATCGAGCAGGAGGTCAACGGCGTCGAGAACATGCTCTACATGTCCTCGCAATGCACCAACGACGGACAGATGACCCTCACCATCACCTTCAAGCTCGGCACCAACCTCGATACCGCGCAGGTCCTCGTCCAGAACCGGGTCGCCATCGCGGAGCCGAAATTGCCCGAAGACGTGCGCCGCCTCGGCATCAATACCCGCAAGCAATCGCCCGACCTGACCATGGTCGTCCATCTCATCTCTCCCGATGGCAGCTACAACCAGCTCTACCTCAGTAATTACGCCTTCCTCCAGATCAAGGACACCCTCACACGGCTTCCCGGCGTCGGCGATGTGAAAATCTTCGGCGCCCGCGACTACAGCATGCGCATCTGGCTCGACCCGCAAAAAGTCGCCTCCCGCAATCTCACCGCCAGCGACGTCGTCAATGCCATCCGCGAACAGAACGTCCAGGTCGCCGCCGGTGTCCTCGGCCAGCCTCCCGTGCCCAGCGGCTCGCAATTCCAGCTCACCCTCAGCACCATGGGCCGCCTCGTCGATCCCAAGCAATTCGAGAACATCGTGATCAAGACCGGCCAGGACGGTCAGGTCACCCTCCTCAAGGATGTCGCGCGGGTCGAACTCGGCGCGCTCGACAACACCATGGACAGTATGCTCGACGGCAAGCCCGCCGTGGCCATGGTCATCTTCGAGTTGCCCGGCTCCAATTCGCTCTCCACCTCGGACGCCGTCCGCGCCGCCATGGAAAAGCTCAAGGAGCGTTTCCCGCCCGGCGTCGATTACCGCATCGTCTACGACACCACCATGTTCGTCCGCGAATCGATCCAGTCCGTGGTGAAGACCCTCTTCGAGGCGATCGGTCTGGTCGTCATCGTCGTCATCGTGTTTCTCCAGACCTGGCGCGCCAGTATCATCCCCCTCATCGCCGTTCCCGTTTCCTTGATCGGCACCTTCGCCGTGATGGAGGCGATGGGCTTCTCGCTCAACAATCTTTCCCTCTTCGGCCTCGTACTCGCCATCGGCATCGTCGTCGATGACGCCATTGTCGTGGTCGAAAACGTCGAGCGCAATCTCCAGAGCGGTCTCTCCTCCGTCGATGCCACCCGCAAGGCCATGAACGAAGTCACCGGCCCCGTCGTCGCCACCGCTCTCGTCCTCAGCGCCGTCTTCATCCCCACCGCCTTCATCTCCGGCATCACCGGACAGTTCTACCGCCAGTTCGCGCTCACCATCGCCGTCTCCACCATCATCTCCGCCTTCAATTCCCTCACCCTCAGCCCGGCCCTCTGCGCGATTCTTCTTCAAAAGCATGGTTCGAAGCCTGATCTCTTCCAGCGCCTGCTCAATTTTCTCGTCGGCTGGTTTTTTGCCCTCTTCAACTGGGCCTTTGATGGTGCGCGGGCGATTTATGTCCGCATCGTCGGAGGCCTGATCGGCGTCGCCCCGCTCGTCCTGCTCGTTTACGCCGGCCTTCTCACGCTCGCCTGGTACGGCTTTCAACTCGTCCCCAGCGGCTTCATTCCGGCGCAAGACAAAGGCTATCTCATCAGCATCGCCCAGCTGCCCGATGCCGCCTCGCTCGAACGAACGGAAGCCGTCGTGAAGAAAATCTCCGCCATCGCCCGCAACACCCCCGGCATCGCCCACACCGTCGAGTTCCCCGGCTTCTCCGCCCTCAGCTTCACCAACGCCTCCAACGCCGCCGCAATCTTTCTCCCGCTCGATCCCTTCAGTCAGCGCACGGGTCCCGGCCTTTCCTCCGGTGCGATTCTCGGCAAAATCTTCCCCCAATTCCTCGGCATTCCCCAAGGCATCTGCCTGGCCTTTCCCCCTCCGGCCGTCAATGGCCTTGGTAACGTCGGTGGCTTCAAAATCCAGATTCAGGACCGCACCGGCGCCGATTACGACGGCATCGATGCCGCCATCGGGCGCATCATCGCCGACAGCAAAAACACGCCCGAGCTGACCAACCTCTTCACCTCGTTCCGCGCCCATGTGCCGCAGCTCTACATCGACGTCGACCGCGCCAAGGCCAAGACCATGAACGTCGCCCTCAGCGATGTCTTCAGCACCCTCCAGATTTATCTCGGTTCGCTCTATGTCAACGACTTCACCCTCTTCAACCGCAACTACCAGGTCACCGCACAGGCCGATTCCGCTTTCCGCCTCAAACCGGAGGACATCGGCAATCTCAAGACCCGCAACGCCGCCGGGGACATGGTCCCGCTTAGCACCCTGGTCACGGTTCGGGACATCACCGGCCCCGACCGCGTCGTTCACTACGACATGTTCCCCTCTGCGGAAATCACCGGTGCTGCCGCGCCCGGCTACAGCAGCGGTCAGGCTATCGCAGCCATGGAGGCGCTCGCCAAAAAGGACCTCCCCGCCAACATGAGCTACGAATGGACCGAACTCACCTACCAGCAAATCCTCGCCGGTAACACCGCCATCTACGTTTTCCCTCTCTGCGTCCTCTTCGTTTTCCTCACCCTGGCGGCCCAATATGAAAGTTGGTCCCTGCCGTTCACCGTCGTCTTGATCGTGCCCATGTGCTTGCTCAGCGCTATCTGGGGCGTCTGGTTCCGGGCGCAAGACAACAACATCTTCACCCAGATCGGACTGGTCGTGCTCGTCGGGCTGGCCTGCAAAAACGCCATCCTCATCGTCGAGTTCGCCAAAAGCCGTCAGGAAGTCGGGGGCGAAACGCGCCGTCACGCCGCCGTCGAAGCCGCCCGCCTCCGCATTCGACCCATCATGATGACCTCCTTCTCTTTCATCCTCGGTGTTGTTCCGCTCCTCGCGGCCGAGGGCGCGGGGGCCGAGATGCGTCAGGCGCTGGGTACCGCCGTTTTCTTTGGCATGTTGGGGGTCACCTTCTTCGGCGCGCTCTTCACCCCCGTCTTCTATGTCGTGGTCCGCTGGCTGACCGATCGACGGACCAAGGCCCCTGCACCTTCTCCGGTCGCTACCGAACGCCCGGTGTAAGGCAAACGGACGGTTCCGAAAAAACTCACAACTGGGTTTTTATCTGCCTCGAGCCATTCCCGGTTGACGCCGTGCGCAGACTCTGGGAGGAGTTGAGGTAGGCATGATGGGCTTCATTTATCAACTGATCTACGGGGACTTTGGCTGGCCCGGATCCATCGGAGGCTTGGCCTTTACGGCCTTTCACCTCTGGATGCTCATCGACTCGATCCGGCGCGGGGAATATCTCTGGACGGCGTTCATCTTCTTTTTCCCCGTCATTAACGACATCCTCTACTTCTTCATCGTCTACCGGGCCTCGGGTGGCGGCAATCCGCTCACGGGTTTCGAGTTGCCCGGCGCGGCGGATCGTCGCCGCATCAAGGAACTTCAGGGCGAGATTTATCACCTCGACCGCCCGCATCATCATCTCCAACTCGCCGATATCTATTTCAGTCAGGGCAAGCTCGATAAGGCCGAGGCCAGTTACCGCGCCGCTTACGAACGCGATCCCAAGGACGAAGACATCCGCGCCCACCTCGGGAATTGCCTCGCCCGCCGCGGCAAAAACGAGGAGGCGCTGCCGTTGCTCGAATCGGTCTGCGCCCAAAACCCCAAGCACGACTACGGCTATTCCCTCATGACCCTGGCCGAGACCCTCACCGCCTTGGGCCTGACCGATCGCGCCATCGCCACCTGGCAGCAGGTCCTCGGCCTCTACTCCTACTCGCGCGCCCGCGTCCAGTACGCCGACCTCCTCATCAAGAAGCAGGACTACACCCAGGCCCGCAAGCTCCTCGAAGGCGTCATCGCCGACGCTCCCTTCGCCACCAAGTTCCAGCGCAAGCAGGAGGCCGTCTGGACTCGTCGCGCCAAGGCCCTGATCGGCTCCATCCCCCGGGAATGAATTGATCCGGTCGCCCTTTTCCGTATCGACACCATACTCCTCAATGCTAATTCTCTAGCCTTTCAATCTCCTCGACCTCATTTTTTCTATGACAATCAAAGATTTTATTGCCAAGGGAGAAGCCATTAGTGCCAAGGCAGGTGAGTCGAAACACATGCATGGCTACTTTAGTCATTCGGCTCCAAGGTTGCACCAATGTTGCCGGATCTTCGGTCTCTTCTCCGATGGTTTGGGCAAAGTGCTCGAACTGGGTCCTTTCTACGGATATCTGCCCTTTATGCTGAAACGGCACGCGACAAGTTACGCCGTTCTTGAAGGAGACGACCCGATTGTTTATCCCCTGTCTCCTCTTTACAAGGAAGCGTCGATCGATTTCGGTCTGGTCGATTACATGGAAATCTTTGGGCCGACCCACGCTGCTACCCACACCTTGGCCCTGCCCGACGCATCTTTCGATACCATCCTCTGTTGGGAAACCATGGAGCATTTCAATTTCAACCCGGTGAAATTCGTCCGGGAGCTTTACCGCGTCCTCAAACCCGGTGGTCGTGTCTGCATTACCGTGCCCAACCGCGCCTCTTTTCAGTCGATTTACTCTTTGGTTTCAGGCCGGGGCGATACCGATTCCATCCGTTCCTTTTATCAATTCGAAGATTACGAATGTAATGGGAAGAAGGCCTTCTTCGGCTTCCATTGGCACGAATACAGCCGGCCCGAATTGGCTGCTCTCTTTTCCCAAGCTGGGTTCGTTATCGGTCAAACCGGGACCTTTACCATTTTCGACCACGCGGAAAAGATTGGCTTGGGCCGGAAATTCGCCCGGCTCCTCTCAAGCGCCGCCGTCACGATTGCCCCCCGTTACGGAAAGAACGTCTACCTCTCGGCCACCAAGCCGAAAGGATAATCCCGGTTGGCGTTGCGGTTGGTAGGCCCGTGGAAGACGTGACACCCGTGCCGCTCTCATTGAGGTCGGCGCTCCACCGGCCCTGGCCAGGTACTAACCCCTTGTCCGGGCGGTCGGCAACACGTCACTCGACTTCGCTCGCTCCGACCGATTAGCATGGCGGGGCCATGGTGAATACAAACTCGGAGGCCCTCGAGGCGGCGCGGACCAATCCCGAGCGCAGTCTGCGCTCGGGCCGCGGGTCGGCGATGCAATCGATTCTGGTGAACGGAGGGCTGGGCGCGGCGAAGCTCGTGGCCGGGCTGTGGGGGAATTCCTATGCCATGGTGGCCGATGCGGCGGAGTCGTTCGCCGATGTGATGGGGTCGTGCGTGACGTTTTACGGGTTGCGGCTGGCGGCGGAGCCGGCGGACCGGGAGCATCCCGCAGGGCATGGGCGCGCCGAGACGCTCGCCTCGGCGGTGACCGCGCTGGCCTTGGTCGCGGTGGGGGTGGTGATTTTCGATCATGCGATGGTGTCGCTGAACGAACCGCGCAGCGGGCCGAATCCGTTGACCTTGCTGGTGCTCGTGCCGGTGATTTTTATCAAGGAGCGGATGTTTCACTGGATGCGCGCGCGCGGCAAGGCGATCGGCAGCCTCGCGGTGGTGGCCGACGCCTGGCACCAGCGCAGTGATGTGGTCACGTCGGTGGCGGCACTGACGGGGATTATCGTAGCGTGGGTCGGAGGAGCGGGGTGGAGTCACGCCGACAGCTGGGCGGCGATGTTTGCCAGCCTGTGGCTGATCGGCACCGGGCTCTGGTTGCTGGGACCTGCCTTGCACGAATTGATGGAGGGATCCGTCGATCCCTCCTTGCTCGATTTCATCCGCGCCACCAGCCTGGGCTGCGAGGGCATCCGCGGCATCGACAAGGTCTGGGTGCGCAAGCTCGGGATGCGCTTGATGGTCGATATGCATATTGTCGTCGATCCCGATATTTCCGTGCAGGAGGGGCACCGGCTCGCCCACGAGGTGAAGGACAAGCTCCAGCACGAGTTGCCGCAGGTGCGCAATGTGATGGTGCATGTCGAGCCGTATGTGAAGGGCCGCGGCGAGCGGCATCAAGGGGACGCATGACCGCGTTTCCACCGGCCTATCTGCGGGAGCACCTGATCGCGCTGGGGTGCGACCTCGCGCGCGTGGAGGAATCGTTTATCCACTCAGGGGGGGCAGGTGGGCAAAACGTGAACAAGGTGGCGACCTGCGTGCAGTTGCGCTACGCGCCCAGCGGGATTTTGCTCAAGATGCAGGAGCACCGCACCCAGGCCTCGAACCGGCTCGCCGCGTGGAAGCTGCTGGCGGCGCAGCTTCAGGCGAATCGCGAAAGGGTGGCGCGGGAGCGCCAGGCGGCGCGGGAATTAAAGCGTCGGCAGAACGCCCAGCGACCGCGGGGCGTGAAGAAGCAGTTCGTCGAGCTGAAGCGACGCCGCGCCAAGACGCGGGATGCGCGGAGGGGAACAGGGGAGGAGTAGCCTGTAGCGGCGGTCTATAACCGTCGCTAATTTCTGCCTTCCTGGAGGGCGAGGTGCCTGCCGAGCCGCCCGAGCGAAGCGAGCCATCCCATCCCAAAAAAACGAACCGTCATCTCGAGCTTGTCGAGAGATCAGTTCAGCCTGCCTTCCCTGTAACGGCAGTCTATGACCGCCGAATCCGTCATCCTTGCGAAGTCGAAGCAACGGCCTCCAAACGATAGACGAACTAACCCAAGCCCTATCGGTCAATCGAAACCCTCGTTCCCAAGTTGTACTAGGGTACGCACCTTGCTCCTCGCGAAACTCTCTTTCGCGCCAATCCAGCTACGAACATAGAGTCACCTCACCCCTTCATCGCCGCCGCATACCGGTCGGAAACGAAGTCCCAATTCACGACATTCCACACGGCGGCGATGTAGTCGGCGCGGACGTTGTGGTACTTGAGGTAGTAGGCGTGTTCCCACACGTCGATGCCGAAGAGCGGATAGTGGCCCTCGATCAGCGGGCTGTCCTGGTTGGGGAGGGTCATCAGGGTCAGCTTCTTCCCGCCATCGAGCACGAGCCAGACCCAGCCGCTCCCGAAGAGGCCCGCGCCCGCCTTGGCTGCGTCGGCCTTGAATTTATCGAGTCCGCCGAGATCGGAGGTCAAGGCGGTGGCGAAATCGCCCTTGGGCGGCGTGCCCTTGGGGGCGAGGACCTGCCAGAAAAGGGAGTGGTTGGAATGGCCACCGCCGTTGTTGCGGATG
>CAJCII010000052.1 GCA_903970335.1 Bacteroidota bacterium
CCCCGCTCGGGATCGGCCAGGGCGGCGTCGATCAGGCCGGAGAGCTCGGCGGCGCTGAGCGGTTCAAGCTGGAAGATTTGCGAACGCGAGACGAGCGGGCCGTTGATGTAGAAGGAGGGATTGTGGGTGGTCGCACCGATGAGGCGGACGGAACCGGCTTCGACATCCGGGAGTAATACGTCCTGCTGGGCCTTGTTGAAGCGGTGGATTTCGTCGATGAAGAGGACGGTGCGGCGTCCGTTGGCGCGCTGGCGGGTGACGGCGGCGGCGAGGACGCGGCGGAGATCGGCGACGGTGGCCTCGACCCCGTTGAGTCGCTCGAAGTGGCAGACGGTGCGTTGGGCGATCACTTCGGCGAGGGAGGTCTTTCCGGCACCGGGCGGGCCGAAGAGGATGAGGGAGGTGAGGCGGTCGGCTTCGATGAGGCGACGGAGCGGTTTGCCGGGGGCGAGGAGGTGGCTTTGGCCGACGTATTCTTCCAGCGTCCGGGGGCGAAAGCGGGCGGCGAGCGGGGCGTTGGCCGAGACGGCGCCTTTGCCCGGCGGGGCATCGGGGGTGAAGAGGTCGTCCATTTCAGGCTTAAACTACCGGCTTAACGCAGGAGCGAAAGGGGGAAGTGAGGCCGTGAAAAAGTGCCGGAAAAGGAGGATGAATCCTTGTTTCGATCAGCCCGGAGGAAACGCGTTAGCTAACATCTTTGGTTATCCAAACAATGCGGTCTAGGTTAGAGTCCCGTGACCGTATGGCAAAACGCCTCAAGAAGAAAGTTTCAGCCGCAGCCAAGCCGGTCAGGGTCAGCAAGGCGAAGGCGACTCTTTCCAGCCTCGGGTTGCCCCTGCTACTGGCGGCGGTGACTTTTTTAGTCTATTGGCCATCGCTCAAATCGGATTTGGTCTACGACGCACGGACCGAAATCCTGGAGGAAGGATTCATCACCTCCCTGTCGAACCTGCCGGCGGTGCTTTCCTTGAAGGTGCTGGGCATGAATTTGATGCTGGCGGATCGTCCGGGCGAACTGCTTTACCTGATGCTGATAGCCGCAGTGAGTGGCCGGGACCCGTTCGGTTATCATCTGGCGAACAATATCCTCCACGCGGCGAATGCGGCCCTGTTATTTGTGGTGCTAGGCCGCCTGTTGCGAACCGAGCAGCCGGAACTCGAAGGGAGGCATGGGCCGAAGGTCAAACTCGCGCTGGTCGCGGTCACCTTGATTTTCGCATTGCATCCGATGGCGTGCGAGCCGGTCGCCGCCGTGAATTACAGCTCCGATCTGCTGGTGACGTTTTTCACGTTGCTGGCCCTGCTGAGTGCGACGGCTTTCAATCCGGCGAACCTTCGGGCAGGCCTATTAGTCGGAGGCGCAGGCGTACTCTGCTGTTTTGCCGCCGTGACGGCAAAGGAGTCGGGAGCGGCGGCGGCGCCGATACTGGTGGCTTACTGGTTCTTATTTCGACGTACCGAGGCAAAAGGCTGCTGGCTTTGGTTTTTGGGCAGCGCGCTCGCGACGACGGCTGCATTCCTGACGGCCCGATTTCTTTTGGCCCTGCCCGCCGAAATTCCGGCGAAGTACCTGGGGGGATCCTTTCCGGAGGTCCTTTCGATCCAACCCCGGCTCTGGGTGTTCATGATGGGCCAACTGGTCTGCCCGACGCGACTCTCGGCGGATTATACGCTGGAGAATCTGGGCGGGCTGACGACACCTTTTGCCCTGGCGATACTCTTCACGGTACTTTTATTGCAAGCCTGGCTGGCGGCGAAGAGTCGGACGGGGGCGCTCGGAGCGGTCGTCTATTGGCTGGGGCTGGCGACCGTGTCCAATTTCATCCCGCTTTATCGCATCCTGGGAGACCGCTTTTATTATTTGCCCCTGGCGGGAGTGGCGATGCAACTCCTGGCCTTGCTGATGGTAAGCCTCCGATTTCGTGAGGGATTTTGGGCAGCGGCCGCAGCGTGTTTCGTCGCGATCCTGCCCCTGACTTATCTGACCGTGGTGCGCGAGACAGTGTTTGCGACCAGCTTCAATCTTTGGAGCGAAACGGTCCAAGCCAGCCCCTATTCGGCGAACGCCCACTGTAACCTTGGGCTGGCGCTTTCCGAACGGGGGCAAACCGACGAGGCGATCGAGCAAACGGAAATAGCCTTGAAACTTGCGCCGACGGCCGAGGATGACAACAATCTCGGCGACTTTCTCAGGCTCAAGGGTCAACTCGACGAGGCGATGGCCGAATTTCAACTTGCCGTGAAAGCCGATCCGACCATGGCCAAGGCGCACGATAATCTGGGATGCGTTTACTTGCTCAAGGGACGATGGGACGACGCGATTACGGAAATCCAAAAAGCGGTCGAAATCAATCCCGATTACATCGACGCCCACTATAACCTTGGCATTGCTTTCATGGAGAAAAAGGAACCGGAAGAAGCCATTCCGCAATTCGAAACGGTTTTACGGCTGAATCCCGACGATGCCGACGCCCAGAACAAACTGGCGGCGGCGCAGACGATGGCCGGTCAAAACAGGCGATAGCGATGGAAGCTTCAGGCGGGGAACGAACGACAGGCGGCACCGGAGAGGAAGAGGCCGACGAGGAGGGGGGGGTAAGATCGCTGATTTTGCAAGCGCTGCATTTACGCTTAGATTGCTTCCGATGCAACCGCCGCAGCCCGCCTCGGGCAATTTCTGGAAGCGGTATCCTCCGGGGATAGTCATTTTGGGTGGCTGGCCGATTTTGGCGATAACACTGTTATTCGCGTTTGTTTTTTTTGGAGATTATTTACCCACCGATTACGACGGACGACCGCTAGGAGTACTTGGCCTACCGGCTGGAATCATCATCATTTCGGTACCAATCCTTTTTTTCATACGGGGTTTTGTCCCTCTTTTTTCCAAAAGAGCAAGTGAAGCGATCAAACGCCACAAGCGGATAGATAATTTGTGGGCGATTGCTGTAATTATCTTTTCTCTGACCTTCAATCTGTCCCTCTTCGTAACGTCGACGGGTCAGATAAACCCCAAATCGCCGATGGGGCGAAAATGGAAAACAGAAATTGTGATTAGCCAAGTATACGCCGGAATTTTTGCCTACAAAACGGATTACGGAAGTCTGCCTCCTACCTCCAATAACCGCGACCTGATTAAAATTCTAACGGGAGATAATCCACAAAAGACCGAGTATGTCCCCTTCAACTCATGGGCAACGAATGCAGCAGGCGAGGCGATTGACGGATGGGAGACGCCGCTTCGCGTTAATCTCACCGACCCGAAGAAGCCGATGGTTCAATCGGCCGGTCGGGACAGGATATGGGACACGCCCGACGATCTGACGGAAAAAGACGATCCTTATCATTAATTGAGGAATCTTTTGCTCAAAGGACAGTTGCGACAAAAGTCTACCGATTGGGAAACGGAGGCGTCTGGGTATGACCTTTATTTTTCCAGTAATCAAACGAGAACGAAATTCCCATGGCCCGACAGAGCTCCTCCAGATGAGGTGGGATTTTATCCGGGGAATAATGATAAAGACAAAGTTGCGATCCCAGATAAAAGGCGAGATGGAATTCATTCCGATAGGAATCCGAATCGTAGAGCCATTTATTGTCGTCGGGAGCAAGATTGGCCAACTCGGATTTGATGCGGACCATTTGTTCGGGGTTATACGGTGGAGGGGCCGAGGGGATGGGCACGGAGCAGAAGCCACTTCCCATCGAATTCCAGCAGAGAAACCATCTTTGGTAATTATAGCAGCCCGAACCGACCTCCGATTTTCCGCTGGGAAAATTGAGAGTCAACCGACCATAGCCTCCATGCCCGTCTGGATTGGAGTCGATGCTGAGGCGCAGTTCATTGGATCGACAGGAGGACAGATACCTGTGCAAATCGATTTCCTGTCCTTCGTATTCAAACAAGGGGCCGAAAACAGGGCCACCGAAAATGAAGAAAAGGATTAATGCGACAAAGAGAATCGAGAGCGTCCTCAGTCCTACTTTAAACCAAGACGCGAGGTTTGGATTCATCCTGTTTGCTCAGAGATCAAGGACCATTTACAAGGCGTCCTTGAGGTTCTCCCGGGCTTCCTCGAAGGTGGCGCCCTGGGTGTGGACGCCCGGGAATTTCCTCGATTGAGGCGGCCCACCAGTCGCCGACCTGCTTGTATGCGGCAGTCAGTTTCATGGCTTTATTCTCCGCCAATTCGGGGATTTGTCGAGTCTGGCTCCAAGCATGGAACTTATCATATCGCCTTGCGCAGCTCTTAACAAAAGTCGGATTCATCCGACCACGGTTGATTTCCGACTGTCCGATTGAATAAACCTTGTTAGCGTCACCGCATGAACGATGAGGGCATCACCTGCCGGTACGTTTATAATTCCACTGCACTTAGACAGGCGGTCCGTTGTTTTTGGCGGTTCAGCTCACAGAAATGGTGGTTGGTAGGCCTGATAATTTTTTTTCCGATCTTACCGATTTTATTTCCCGATTCGTCAAAAGGAACCACCGAACCGGAGGTCTTCTCGCCACCGATGTTTTTTCTCGAGAATATTCTACCCATGATTCTTTTGGCACTGTTTATCGCTTTTATTGCCTACTTTCAGACAGGATATATCTTCCGCAGAAGCGCGTACTACGATCAGCAAATGACCTATAACTTGCGAGAAAGCGGTGTCTATCTGGAGACGCCGCGACTCAAGTTGGAGATAAGGTGGGAATCTTTCCCCAAAGCCGTAGAAAATAAAAACGGGATTCTCGTCTTGAGCATGGGCAAGCGGTCGTTCCACTGGTTTCCGAAAGGCGGTTTTGCGTCCCCTGAAAGTATTGAGCAATTTCGGACTCTGCTGCGTAAACAGGTGAAGGATTGCCGAAAGCTCCAACCGGGTTGACTTACTCGGGCCAATGGAGGAGTTCCACGAGAACCTCTCGAGGCGAGGAAGGGGCGCATGTCCTTTGGAATCGAGAAGTCGGAGTGGATGCGCTACGGTAATTCGCCATGAGCACGATTACCGAAATCGAACTGGCCATCGAGCGATTGCCCGCCTCGGAGGTTGGCGCTTTGGCCGCCTGGCTGGAGCAATACCGGGCCAGTCTGCGAACTTCAGCCTCCGGTTCCGCGCCCGTCGGGCGGGACAAATCCTTCCTGAATTTCGCTGGCGCGATGGAAGGCCCGGTCGATCTTTCCCAACGCAAGGGTTTCTCGGCGAAATGCTCCCCATGAGGCCTTTGGTAGGGCGTTCATGATCAACACAAAAAGCCCCAGCGCTTCGGTGTCTCGAGATGACGGACTAATGAGGAAGGCAAACTTATGCGACGGTCATAGACCGCCGCTACATTAAGGGAGGGCGCTTCGCGCTGGAATTGCCGCTACATTAAGGATTAATCGAGGAGTTCGCGGACGGATTTGGTCTGGCCGGGGAGGACGAGGTCGGGGCGGAGGTGGGAGAGGGGTTCGAGGACGAAGCGGCGGAGGTGAGCGCGGGGATGGGGGATGACGAGGTTGGGTTCGTTCACGAGGCGGTCGCCGTAGTAAATGATGTCGAGGTCGAGGGGGCGGGGGGCGTTGACTTCGCGGTCGCGGGGGCGGCCGCGCTTGAGCTCGAAGTCCTGGAGGAGGTCGAGGAGCCAGCGGGGCGGGAGGGTTTCCTCGTCGAGGTCGATTTCGGCGACGGCGTTGAGGAACGGGAGGGAGCCGGCGGGGCAATCGACCGGGACGGTTTCGATGCGCTGGGACTGGACGAGGCGGCCTCCGACCGAGAGGGTGCGGAGGAAGTTGATGCCTGCGTTCAATTCGGCGGAACGGACGCCGAGGTTGGACCCGAGGGCGATGCCGACGGGGACAACAGCCATGGGCGTGACGCGGCGCTAGGCCTTCTTGACGCTGTGGACGATAGCGGCGAAGGCGGCGGGTTCGTTCACAGCGAGGTCGGCGAGGACTTTGCGGTCGATTTCGATCTTGGCCTTGGTGAGGGCCTCGATGAAGCGGCTGTAGGTGAGGTCGAAACCGCGGACGGCGGCGTTGATGCGGGCGACCCAGAGGTTGCGGAAGTTGCGCTTGCGGGTCTTGCGGTCACGATAGGACCAGTACTGGCCCTTCATGGTGGCATCCTTGGCGTAGCGGAAAAGTTTACTGCGACGGCCGCGGTATCCTTTGGCTTTTTGGATGACGCGTTTGCGGCGTTCGCGTGAGGCGGGGGCGTTAGTGGCGCGGGGCATGGTGGTATCTCCGGAAAATTTTTAGGCGAAAGGCAGGTTGGCCTTGATGCGATATTCGTCGGTCTTGTCGACCTGCTTCATCTTGGAGAGATGACGCTTGCGTTTACGGTTCTTGCTGCCGGCAAGGTGGCGGCGTCCGGACTGGGACGTGAGGATTTTGCCGGTGGCGGTCACTTTAAAGCGCTTGGCCACGGCTTTCTTGGTTTTACGGCGGGCAATGGGTCTGGGCATACGATTATGGGGTACCGCTGAAGGCAGGCGCTGGTTCCTAGGAACCATTTTCAGGAGGGGAATCGTGGGATTCTTCCTCCTGGGCGGGTTCATCCTCATGGGAGAACTTGCGCACCCTTTTCCGGGCGGGGAGTGGTGATAGCATCAAATTGATGCTTTTGCCAATCAATTTCGGTTCGGTATCGGCGATTCCGATGCCGGCGAGGTCGGCGCGCATACGGCGAATGAGGTTCATGCCGATGTCCTGGTGCATCATTTCGCGTCCGCGGAACTTGAGGGTGAGCTTGACCTTCATGCCTTTCCACATGAATTCCTCGGCGTGGCGCATTTTGACGCCGTAGTCGTGCTCGTCGATGTTCATGTGGAAATTTAATTCCTTGAGCTTGGTGGCGGCGGAGTTTTTACGGGTGTCCTTTTCCTTCTTATTGAGGGTGTAGACGTACTTGCCGTAATTGAGGATTTTACAGACGGGGGGGTTGGCGGCGGGGTTGACCTCGACGAGGTCGAGGCCCCGTTTGCGGGCTTCGGTCATGGCTTCGGCAATGCCCATGACGCCGAGCGATTTGCCGTCGGCCTCGTCGATGACGAGGACTTCGCGGGCGCGAATTTTATTGTTGGCGCGGATGAAGGATTTGTGGATGGAGATAACGCCTCTCAGGTTGGGGTTCAGTTTTCGGTGCTACCGCTGGACAGGCCGGAAATCACAGCGAACGCTCGGCAATTTCGGTCAGCAGCCGGTGAAAGAATTCGGGCCATGGTTTGGCCTCGGGAGCGGTTAGTTTACGGCTGCGCACGGATACTTGTTCACTGGTAGATTCTCTTTCACCTAAAGTAAGTATGTAGGGCACCTTGGCCAATTCCGCAAGCCGAATTTTGGCCCCGAGTTTTTCGCGGGAATCGTCGAGCGTGACGCGGACATCCTTTTCCTTGAGTTCGCGTTCGAGGCGGCGGGCGTAGTCGTTCTGGGCCTCGGTGACGGTGAGGAGGCGGACTTGCTCGGGAGCGAGCCAGACGGGGAAGGATCCGGCGAAGTGCTCAATGAGGCAGCCGATGAAGCGTTCCATGCTGCCGAAGGGGGCGCGGTGAACCATGACGGGGCGGTGTTCCTTGCCGTCGGAGCCGGTGTAGGCGAGGTCGAAGCGGATGGGGAGGTTGTAATCGACCTGGACGGTACCGAGCTGCCATTCGCGCCCGAGGACGTCCTTGACGACGAAGTCGATTTTTGGGCCGTAGAAGGCGGCTTCGCCGGGTTCCTCGGAGAAAGGGACGCCGAGACTGGCGGCGGCATCGCGGCAGGCCTGTTCGGCTTTGTCCCAGTTGGCGGGATCGCCGGTGTACTTGGCGCTGTCGGGGTCGCGGAGGCCGACGCGGACGCGGTAGTCTTTCATGCCGAGGAGATTGAAGACGGTCTTGACGAGGTTGAGACAGCCGAGGACTTCGCGGGGGAGTTGTTCCTCGGTGCAGAAGAGGTGGGCATCGTCTTGGGTGAAGGAGCGGACGCGGGTCATGCCGCCGAGTTCGCCGGATTGTTCCCAGCGGTAGACGGTGCCGAATTCGGCGAGGCGGATGGGGAGGTCGCGGTAGGAGTGTTTCTGGCTGGCGTAGATTTTGATGTGGTGGGGGCAGTTCATCGGCTTGAGGAGGTAGCCGTTGATTTCGCCGCTATCGAGCTTGTTGGAGAGTTCGGCGCAGGTGCAGCCTTCCTTACTCAGGAGGTCGAGGGTCTCGCGCTCGACGATTGGGGGATATTGCGAGTCCTTGTAGTAGGGG
>CAJCII010000053.1 GCA_903970335.1 Bacteroidota bacterium
ACGGTGATGAAGCCGCGATCCAGATCGATTTCCTTCCAATCGAGCCGCTGCAATTCGGCCGTCCGCAGGCCCGCGAAGGCACCCAGGGCGAGGAAAGGCCGCAGGGTCTTATCGGCCTTCGTCAAAAGGGAGGCGATATTCTCCGGCGTGAAAATGGAGACAGCGGATTTCGTCTCCTTGTACCGCACCATGGCAGGGAAAGGACTTCCGCCCTTGATCAGATAACCCCGACCCTCAGCCCAATTGCCGCAGGCCACGAGAATGATCCGCATCCCGTTCTTGGTCTTGGCTCCAAACTTGAGACCGCCGAGCCAGGCATCCAGCTCAGCCGTTCTCAGATCAGGGAGCGTCTTGCCCGGAAACGCTTTCGCAAGATCATTAACCGTCTTGCGGCACTGGCTGACGTAATGAGCCGAAAGGCCGGATTGCTGCCGGGACTTGGCAAACTGCTCCGCGATTTCCGCCAGCGTCAGCCGAGGCACATCGGCCCGATTATGCCGCAGGAAGAACTCCACCGCTTCGCGGAGAGAAATCTCCCCAAGCTTTCCCACCGCTTGAGCATGTTCCTCGACGGCCACATGCAGGGCGTAGTTCGGCGCGAGAACCCGCCGCGCCGCCACGAGGCTTTCCAGTTCGGGCGTAGCCAGAACTGCGACCGCTTCCGCGTCATTTGTCAACCCACCGAGAATCTGTTTGGCTACCCGCTTGGCTTCCGCTTTGTCGGCAAAGTTTTTCTGAACCCGCCTGCCTCCCATGTAATAGGCAAGCTGGTACATCGCTTTGCCGCGATTGACCGACTGATAGAGTTTGACTGTCCGACTGCCATTTGAGATTTCTGTCGCCATACATTGTATGGCGGGATGTCAACCAAACTGCGTTTGCTACGCATTCCGTTATGCTAGAACCAGTCACTCACGCAAGTAACTGTCGTTTGAATATTCTAGCTACGGTCATAGACCGCCGCTACAGTAAAGGCGGGCTGAACCGATCTCTCGACAAGCTCCTCATGACGACTTTTGCAAGGCGTTTATTATCAACACAAAAAGCCCCAGCGCTTCGGTGTCTCGAGATGACGGTTTGTTTTTTTGAGGATGGGTTGGCTCGCTGCGCTCGGGGTCCGTTGCCCGGAGGTCAACGGCTCCCTTCGGAGGAAGGCACTAAAGTAAGAGGTCCCTCGACACGGCCTTGGACTTCGCTCAGGGCGCGGCTTGCAGTTACGGCTGCGGAGGGACGACCGGATTTGGGGACAAAAAGGAGGTGGAGTGAAAATTTGGCTTTCTTCGGGCGGGAAGCTTGGTACCTGTAACAGGATGCAAATCACCGAACGAACCGAGGAGAACATTCCGATCATCTCGATTTCGGGGGACATCGACCTGGAGAGCTCGCCGAAGCTGCGGGCGTTCCTGAAACCGAAGTCGTCGCAGAAGACACCGAAGTTGTTGCTGGATTTCGGCGGGGTGAATTATATCGATTCGTCGGGGCTGGCGACGTTGATCGAGTATTTCCAGGCGGTACAGAGTTTCGGGGGGAAGCTGACGCTGGCCTCGCTGAGCCCACGGGTGAAGAATGTTTTCGAGATCGTTCGCTTGGAGCAGATTTTTTCCCTTCATCCCGACGTTCCGTCCGCGCTGGCAGCGCTCAAGGCCTAAGCGTCGGAGACCGAGGGGAGCACGACCATGCTTCGGGCTTACACCGAGTTATCGTTACAGGCGTTCGCGAGTATTTTCGCGCACTCGCCGTTGTTCGGGCAGCGGGGCTGGCGGCTTTCGGCGTTGTTCGACCAGATGGTGGCGATCGGGGTGGCGTCGATGCCGACAGTGGGGCTGGCGAATTTTTTGCTCGGGATCGTGTTGGCGATCCAAGGGGCGGGGCAGTTCGAGAAGCTGGGGGCGACGGACATGGTGGCGAACCTGGTGGCGTTTTCGGTGCTGCGGGAAATCGGGCCGCTGATCACGGCGGTGATCGTGATCGGGCGCTCGGGATCGGCGATCACAGCCGAACTGGGAACAATGAAGGTGGCGGAGGAGATCGAGGCGCTGAACGTGATGGGGATCGATCCGGTGAAGTACCTGGTGGTGCCGCGGTTGCTGGCGATGATTCTGATGATGCCGGTGCTGACGGTGCTGGGGGAAGGGGTGGGGCTGTTTGCGGGGTGGCTGATCAGCGTGACGGCGCTGCACTTGAACCCGATTTTTTATGTTTCCAATTCGATCGATGCCGTCGAGCAGAAGGACCTTTTTTCGGGGCTGCTGAAGGCACTGTTTTTCGGGGCGGCGGTGGGGACGGTAGCCTGTTATTACGGGATGCAGGTGGAAGGGGGAGCGGAGGGAGTGGGGAAGGCAACGACGAAATCGGTGGTGACGTGCCTGACGACGATGCTGGCGATGGACGCGCTGTTGACGACATTGATTTATTTTGTGTTATGAGCGAGACGAAGCATAAAAGTCCCTACGCGCTGGAGGTCCGCGGCCTGACGCGGAGTTTCGGGAAGCGGAAGGTGCTGGACAACGTGAGCTTCCAGGTGAAGCACGGGGAAATCCTGATCATCATGGGGGGGAGCGGATGCGGGATGAGCACGCTGTTGCGGCATATTATCGGGTCGCTGAAGCCGGACGCGGGAGAGGTGTATATCGACGGGACGGAGATCACGAAGCTGAACGACCTGGAGCTGGCGAAGGTGCGGAAGCGGTTCGGGATGTTGTTCCAGACGGGGGCGCTGTTCAATTCGCTGACGGTGGGGGAGAATGTGGCGTTGCCGATTTTGGAGTCGAGCGACGTGGCGCCGCACATTGCGGAGCTGGTGGTGAAGCTGAAGCTGGAGTTGGTGGGGCTGACGGGGTTCGAACATTTGAAACCGGCGCAGATTTCGGGTGGGATGAAGAAGCGGGTGGGTATGGCGCGGGCCCTGGCGCTGGACCCGGACCTGCTGTTTTGCGACGAACCGACGGCGGGGCTGGACCCGGTGATGACAGCGGTGATCGATACGCTGACGGTGGACCTGACGAAGAAGCTGGGGCTTTCCGCCGTGGTGGTGACGCACGATATGACGAGCGCGTTCCGAATTGCGACGCAGATGATTTTTTTGTTCGAGGGGAAGGTGATCGCGGCGGGGACGCCGGAGGAGATCAAGGCGAACCCGAATCCGATATTGCAGCAATTCATCAACGGGGACGCGGACGGGCCGATTCCGCTGAAACTTTCCAAGGATGACTATTTGAAACGTTTGTTGCAGGCTTAACGCAGGAGGAGGAACCATGAAAGAAAATCGCACCAATGCCACCATCGCCATCATCTGTTTGATTGCAGCCGTTTTGATGACGGCGGCGCTGAGTTACTCGATCGGGAAGTGGAATTTCGGCAACTCCGGCTACCGGATCATCATTCGTTTTCCAAACGCAACGGGCATCAACCCGAACAGCGCGGTGAAGCTGGCGGGGGCGAACGCAGGGGTGGTACGGGAGGTGAGGCTGGTACCTCGGGCGGAGGAGACGGTGGACGAGAAGACCAACGAGGTGAATTGCGTGGAGGTGGTGGCGGAGATCAACAGCCAGGTGGAGATCGGGGACGACGTGGAGGCGACGATCAAGCAGGACGGAATCGGGATTGCGGCGAAGTATGTGTTGCTGACGCCGGGACCGGACCGGAACAGCGCGCCGCTGAAGGAGGGGTCGATCGTGCAGGGTCAGATGCCGGTGGATCTTTCGGACTTGGTGCAGCCTGCGGGCATGGCGTTGAAGCAAGCGGAGGCGATGTTGACGCAATTGCAGCCAGCGATCTCGAAGATGGGACCGATGATCGATCGACTGGACAAGCTGAGCGAAAAGATGGATACGGCGTTGCCGCCGCTGATCGACAATGGGAACAAGTTTTTGGTGGACGGGGACAGCGTGATCGCGAATTTTAACACGCCGGAGGGTCGGGAGAGACTGAACGAGATGCTGGACAGCTTGAGGGTATCGACGGACAACCTGAAGGTGGTGAGCTCGAATGCGAAGGCCCTGACGGCAACCTTGGCCGAGAAGCCATGGCGGGTGTTCTGGGGCGGATCGACGGTGCCGGCACCGACGGAGTCGGAGGTGCTCAAGACGAACCGGGTGATTCCGTTGAAGCCAAGCGTGGAGGTGAATGCGGGGACGGCAGGTTCGTCCACTTCGACATCGAGTAGTGCGGCAGAGCAGGCGAAGAAGAAGACGATTGTGCAGCCGTAAGGCGCATGCATTTTTACTAGCGACGGCCATCGCGTGGCCCGGCCTATTCCAATTAGTTATTGAGGTTAAAGTCGCGGAGGCGTCCGGTGAGGGCGCGCTTGAACCATTCCCAGCGTTTGTTGATGGGCCAAATGGGAGGGAAGAGGGGGGTGAATCCGGAGAGGTCCTGGTCGCGGGAAGCCTGGGTGACGCGGGCGATGGCGAGGTTACATTCGGCGGCGAGGCGTTCGGTGGAGGATTCGGTCGCGGGAAAGGGCGGGGCGATTTCGATGAGGGCGTTGGGGCGGTCTTCGCGGAAGAAGTCGTAGCGGAGAGCGATGGGGACGAGGAGGGCGTTGGGGGTTTTTTGGGCGAGGAAATAGATGCCGGGGCGGATTTTGAGGGGGGCATGGGGGGGACAGAGTTTGCCCTGGGGGAAGATCCAGAGAGCGGTGCGGTTCTGACGAAGGAGGCGGCAGGCGTAGCGGAGGGAGGCGGCAGCGCGGAGAGGGCTATCGAGATCGACGGAGAAGGCACCGAGCCAGGTGAAGAAACGGTAGTGCCGGAGTTGTTTTTCCTCCATCATGCAGTAGGCGGACCTGCCGGGGAGGTGGCGGGCGAGGAGGTAGATGAGGATGCCGTCCCACCAGTTGGTGTGGTTGCAGAAGACGATGACGGGGCGGTCGGCGGGGAGGTCGCGGAGGTGGTTGAGACCGCGGGCGGCGATGGTGTGGAAAGCGCGACGGGCGAGGCGGCGGAAATAGAGGTAGAAGAGAGAGTCGAGGAGATCGTTTTTTTGGGAGGCGATCACGGGGGAGTTTAGGGTGATTGAAGAAGAGAGGACAAGGCTGGAGGCGGGGCGAAAATAGGGGTGTCCTGATTTGAAATCGGAGTTATGCATTTCACGAACCGATTAGCCTTTGCCCGATGGATGGTTATTGCACCAATCAACAACTCTAAAAATCAAATAGTCAACAGCGTCGGTGGCATTGCGTGCGGACTCTCCATTCTCCGTAAGTTCTCGTCCGCAAGCGATGATCTCATCGAGTGACCATCGAATCTTATCAATGTGCGTCCCAGAAAATCCCCTCTCCTTCATGAAGTTCTCCCGTAGTATATCTAAATAGTCGATGTAATTAGATTCAACCCAATTGCAACCTCCGTTGCCGTTCATTTCGTGATCAATCACGCACATCGCTTCCAGAACCCGGCCTCGAAGAGAATCATCGATGGCAAAGTGGCCGTTCAGTTCACGCCTAAGAACAATTGATCCAATGCGCCCTTTGGGCGATGCACAGTTTCAGTTAAGCCAAAATAAACGATCTACAATGCAACCACAGCTTTAAAAATCCGAACTCTACCAAAACAGCGGCGAATTGACGTAAGGGAAAAGGTCGTCCAAGCTGAAGGGCGTGGCCCGTAAAATCATTTTTGGGATATTGGGAGTGACGATGTTAGGTGGACTGTATTTTTCGGTGAGGGCGTTGGGTTCGGTGGAGCCTCTGGCGGCGGCGGTATACGGGATTGTGTTTCCGACGAAGGATGCACCACCTCCCCCACCGGTGGCAGCCGCACCCGAGAAGCCGAAGCAGGAGCCGTTGACGGGGATAGCGGAGGCGTACAGCAACCGGCTGTTGATCATGGGGGACGATGGGGAGCCACACGGGTTCGATTCGACGAAGCTGGCGGGGGTGAAGTACTGGGCGTTTTATTATTCGGCGTCGTGGTGCGGACCGTGCCGGGAGTTTACGCCGGATCTGGTGAATTTTTACCGGGATTTCAAGCCGAAGCATCCGGATTTCGAGTTGATTTTTGTGAACCTGGACCGGAGCGACGGGGACATGATGAGCTACATGAAGGGAGACGCGATGCCGTGGCCGGCGGTGTGGTTTGCGGATGTGGACAATCCGGACCTGAATCCGAAGAAGTATTGCGGTTCGGGCATTCCGTGTCTGGTGCTGGTGGACAACGACGGGAATGTGCTGTCGGACACGTTTCGGAATGGGCAATACACCGATCCGCATGAAGTGATTACGGACATCGAATCGACGGTTCCGTAAGCCACCTAAGATCGGCAGAGAAAGTGCTTTGCTGGCTTTGGGTAGAGTTGTATAGTTTGAGAACTTTCTTGATTTAAGATCATGAGTCTTTATCAACTTTTACCGACTTTTCCGGAGGCGATCTCCCGTTTGGGGCAGACGAGGGAGCGGGGGTGTATCCTGGTCTTTAATGCGGACGAGGCGATCCATCTTTTTTTAGATGAGGGGCATGTGGTGGGTGCCAAGGCGATGAAAACGGAGGGGGAGGCCGCGCTGAAGAAGGCCTTCGAACTCAAGAATTCGTCATATGGATGGATGCCGGGCGCGGTGCCAGCGCAGGTAAATCTGGACATCGATATCCGGGATTACATGAGCAAGCACGGGACGGGACCGGAATCGCGCTCCGGGAAGACGATCCGGTTGCCGACGGTGCAGATACCGGAGCGGAAGGAGCGGAAACTGGAGGGGAATTATTATTTTATTCCGGAGGAGTCACCGACATTCAAGCTGCGGGTAAAAAAGGTGACGAATGTGGTGGGGCGGGAGGGGACGTGCGATGTGTATGTGGAAAGCAACCAGGTATCGCGGCGGCACTGTCTGTTGCAGGTAACGGAGCGGGGGCTGCTGGTGAAGGACTTGGAATCAACGAACGGGACGTTTGTGAACGGGATTCCGATGACGGACGGGTATATCAATGCGGGGGACCGGCTGGGCCTGGGGACGTATGTGATGACGCTGCACCGGGAGAAGGTGTAGGGCATTTCGTTTGGGAATGAGGGACGGCAGTGGTATAAGGCCAGGGATGGATTTGCCTGTGCTTTCGTTTGGCGAACTTCGTTTGGAGACGCCGCTGCTGTTGTCGCCACTGGCGGGTTATACGAATCTGCCATTTCGCCTGACGATCCGGGAACTGGGGAGCGTGGGGCTGTGCACGACGGACTTGGTGAATGCGCGTTCGCTGCTGGAGAAGAATCCGAAAGCGTTGAAGCTGGTGGAGAGTTCGCCGGAGGACCGTCCGCTGGCGGTGCAACTTTTCGGCGCGGTACCGGAGGAGATGGCGGCGGCGGCGCAGTTTTTGGAGTCGCGCGGGGTGGCGTCGGTGGATGTGAACATGGGGTGTCCGGTGCGAAAGGTGTGCCAGGTTGGCGGCGGGTCGGCAATGATGACGGAGCTGGGAAAAACGGCGGCGCTGGTGGGGAAGATGGTCAACGCGGTGCGGATTCCGGTGACATGTAAGATGCGGCTGGGCTGGGACGAGGAGAACCTGACGGCGCCGGACCTGGCGCGGGCGCTGGAGGATGCGGGGGCAAGAGCGATTATGGTGCATGGGCGGACGAGGGAGCAGGGTTTCGACGGATCGGTGAACCTGGCGGGCATCCGGCGGGTGGTGGAGGCGGTGCGGGGGATTCCGGTGATCGGGAACGGGGACATTACGACGCCGGAGGCGGCGCGGGTAATGCTGGAAGCGACGGGGTGCACGGGGGTGAGCATCGGGCGGGGGGCGTTTTACAATCCGTGGATTTTCGCGCAGACGGAGCATTATTTACGGACGGGGGAGCTGTTGCCGGAGCCGGGCTTTGGGGAGCGGTGCCGAGTGATGTCGCGGCATCTGGACTCGATGATCGATGTGTTTGGGGAAAGCCTTGGGTGCACGATGTTTCGCAAGGTGGGGCCGTGGTACGCGAAGCGGTTCGGGCCGGCATCGTTCTTCAACAAGGGAATCGTGCGGATTTCGACGCGAGCGGATTATGAGGCCTTGCTGGCGGGGTATGTGGCGTGGCGGGCGCAGTTTTTGGACGAGAAGGGGGAATTG
>CAJCII010000054.1 GCA_903970335.1 Bacteroidota bacterium
GGGTTTCGAGTTCGTGGAATCCGTCGGGGCGACGCCCGAGAATGTGGAGATAGAGATTGATCTTGGCGGGAGCGAACTGTTTCACTGGCCCCAGTTAACACGACGATGCCGATGACCGACAAACTCATTCTTGCCCTGGACTTGGACAATCCCGACGAAGCGCTCCGGGGCGAGAATAAGATTTCGAGGTGGAACAAGATGGGCTAGAGTGACGGATTGTGCCGCGCAACGACTTTCCCCAACGCCTGATCGCCCTCGGGGCGGACGGCGCCGATATTCTGTATCACCTGGGGGTGTGGTCGAAGGTGGCGGGAACGACGGCCTTTTACCAGGCACCGCGGGGGGCGGAGCCAAAGCCGAGGGTGAGCGGATTTTGCTCGGGGAAGATCGACGCGATTTTGGCGCTAAAGCCGGACTTGGTGCTGACCTCGACGGATGTGCAACATCAACTGGCCTCGGACCTGATCAAGGCGGGGGTGACGGTGTGGGCGCTGAATGCGCGGAGCCTGGAGGAGATTTACGAGACGATTCTCAACTTGGGGCAACTGGTGCGGCAGACGGGGCGGGCGACGCGGCTAGTGGCGCGGTTGAAGCGCGACCTGGAGCCGGTGGAGACGAACGGGGGGGCGCGTCCGCGGGTGTATTTCGAGGAGTGGCCGGAGCCGCTGATTACGGGGATCGGGTGGGTGTCGGAGTTGATCGAGCGGGCGGGCGGAACGGATATTTTTGTGGAGAAGGGGCGGGAGAAGAATGCGGCGGCGCGGGTGGTGACGGCGAACGAGGTGCTGGCGCGGGAGCCGGAGCTGATTTTCGCGTCGTGGTGCGGGAAGCCGGTGCAGATGGGGGAAATCCTGTCGCGTCCGGGCTGGGGGAAGATGCCGGCGGTGCAGGCGGGGCGGGTGTTCGAGATCGCGTCGGACGATATTCTGCAATCGGGGCCGCGGCTGGTACGGGGGTATGCGGCGCTGAAGCGGGAGATCCGGCGGCTCTCGAAAACGTCACATCTCCGTCACAATTCGCGCGTTGCCCGACCGGTGGTGAAAAGGGTATCTTCCCGCTCCCCTATGACGACACAAAATCTCTCCGGCGCGGGGCTTTTCATCAACCGCGAGCTGAGCTGGCTGGCCTTTAACCGCCGGGTGTTGGAGGAGGCTCAGGACGCGAGCCAGCCGCTACTGGAGCGGGTGCGTTTTTTGGGGATCGTGACGTCGAACCTGGACGAATTTTTCGAGGTACGGGTGGCGGGGATCAAGCAGCAGATCGAGCACGAGTCGGACGATGCGGGGCCGGACGGGTTGAGTCCGCGGCAGACGTTCGACGAGATCCGCAAGGAGGTGCTGAAGATGATCGACGACCAGTACCAGTTGTGGAACAAGGAGCTATTGCCGAAACTGGGGAAGCACGGCGTTCATCTGCGCGACTTCAAGCACCTGAGCAAGCACGACCTGGCGTGGGTCTCGGCTTATTTCCGGGACGAGGTCTTCCCGGTGCTGACTCCCCTCGCCGTGGATGCGAGCCACCCGTTCCCGCAATTGCAGAACAAGAGCCACAATTTGTTCCTGCGGCTGCAACGTCCGGAGCGTCCGGGCGAGGTGCTACACGCGGTGGTGCAGATTCCGCGGGTGCTGCCGCGGCTGGTGCGGATTCCCCATGCGAACGCGCACGAGTGGCACTATATCCTGATCCAGAACCTGATCCAGAATTACGTCCACGAACTGTTTCCGGGGCTGAAGGTGGAGAAGGTGTACGGGTTCCGCATCACGCGCAACAGCGATCTGTACATCGACGACGAGGAGGCGGAGAACCTGCTGCGGACGATCGAGGACGAGCTGCGGAAGCGGGCGAAGGGGAACGCGGTGCGGGTGGAGATCGAGCAGGGTTGCCCGCCGGAGATGCGGCACGTTTTGCAGGACATTTTCAAGCTGACGGAGGCGGACTTTTATCCGGTGAACGGGCCGCTGAATTTTCTGCATCTGATGCCGCTGGCGTCGATCGACGCGCTGTCGTCGCTGCGGGACAAGCCGTACATCCCGGTGGTCTCGCAGACGCTGCCGGCGGGGTCGGATTTCTTCGAGACGATCCGGCACCAGGACGTGATGCTGCATCACCCCTACGAGAGCTTTGCGAGCGTGGTGGAATTTTTGGAACATGCGGCGGCGGACCCGGCGGTGCTGGCGATCAAGATGACGCTGTACCGGACGAGCGGGGACTCGCCGATCGTGAGTTCGTTGATCCGCGCGGCGGAGCACGGGAAGCAGGTGACGGTGCTGGTGGAACTGCGGGCGCGTTTCGACGAAGCGAACAATATCGTGTGGGCGCGACAACTGGAAGAAGCGGGCGTGCATGTGGTGTACGGGCTGGTGGGGCTGAAGACGCACTGCAAGGTGCTGATGGTCGTGCGGAGGGACGAGGACCATCTGCGGCACTACCTGCATTTGGGGACGGGGAATTACCATCCGAGCACGGCACGGTTTTATACGGACCTGAGTGTGTTTACGGCGAACAAGGCGCTGGGCGAGGAAGTGGCGCTACTATTCAATACCCTGACGGGCCTGGCGGAGTACAAGGGGGCGAAGCAGTTGCTGGTGGCGCCGTTCCAACTGCACGATTCGTTCATGCAGTTGATCCAGCACGAGCGGGACCTGGCGAAGGCGGGGAAGGAAGGGCGGATCATCGTGAAGCTGAATTCGCTGGTGGAGGAGAGTCTCATTAGCGCGCTGTACGAGGCGTCGCAGGTGGGAGTGAAGATCGATTTGGTGGTGCGCGGGATTTGCTGCCTGCGGCCGGGCGTAAAGGGCGTGAGCGAGAACATCCGGGTGATCAGCATTGTGGGGCGGTTCCTGGAGCACAGCCGGATTTTTTACTTTGGGAACGACGGTCACCCGAAGGTGTACCTGGGGAGCGCGGACTGGATGCCGAGGAATTTGTTCCGGCGGGTGGAGGTGGTGTTCCCGGTGCTGGACCCGATGTTGCGGAAGCGGGTGACGGACGAGATTTTGCCAGCGTACCTGAGCGATTGCGTGAAGGCGCGGGTGCTGGGACCGGACGGGGTCTATACGCGGTTGCATCCGGCGGAGGGACAGGAGCCGAGCCAGGCGCAGTTTACGTTCCGGAACCTGGCGCGGCAGGCGGCGTCGCTGCGGGTGGAGGCGAAGGGGTCGAGTCTCTAAAGAGTGAAAGCATTAATGATCGGACTAATCGGAATTGTGCTTCTATTTGCACTGATTCTGACTTTGGGGGTCGCGCAAAGCTTTTCTCCAAAACCTTCGATTAAGGTCATCAATGCACCGCTGGGTATAACCGAGCCTTTGAGCTTTAAAATCAGACGTTTTGGCGAGGGGATGAGTCGCTAGATCGACGATGGTGGACAATTCGAAAGCTTCTCCAATGTCAATATCGTCGCTGTTTTAAAGGGAAACAATAAATGGTAAAAAATTATCGCGAAAATTTTGCACCAACCGATTTTGACAAGCAGGGGGAATTAATCGATCCGGACGGAAATGCCTATCGATTTCAATCGATACCGGGTGGGGTTAAAATCGAATCCAATGATATGGATGAACCCGTTACGATTATGTTCGGCAGGTAAAGTTTGCTCGTTTCTAAACTCCCATAGAGGGCAACAAAAAAATCCCGCAGCAAATGAAAACGGGGTACGAGACCATTTTGAGCAGTCAGTCGCGCCGACTTTACATTGGGGGGACGAGCGATTTGGAAGTCCGCATTTGGGAACGCAAGCAGGGGAGGAGCGAAGATTTTACGAAGAGCGACGAGATCAACAAGCTTGTTTATTATGAAATCTATCCTGCGATGATGGGTGCCATCGCACGGGAGAAGCAGTGGAAGGGCTGGTCACGGGCGAAGAGGATAGCGCTCATTCTGGAAAAGAATCCTGCGTGGGAGGAGTTGAGTCTTCACTAAAGGGCGGAGGGGGGCCTTCGACTTCGGCTCGGGAAGACGGGACTTTTTGGATTGAGTTTCGTTTTCGCGATGGCGAAGATCGTTCGGGGGCTGATCCATCGACAGGCTCAGGATGACGGACTCTATTTTTGTGGTTTCTCGACTCGCTGCGCTCGGGCGGCGCGGAAGGCGGGTGCACTGTGCCTGCTGCCCGCCCAACAAAAGGGGACCACTCAATATTCCCGATGGGGAATATGGCTGTATTTTGGAAAAATGGGGGTCGGGCAGAGATGCAGGAATGGCAGTTCATGATGGAAATACATGACCGTCCGCACGCCAATCCCCTTTGTTCTGTAAACGATCTCGGGCGGGCCATCTGATGCGCAGGATGGCTCAGGAGCGGCGATTCCACGCGCTGACTGGAGTCTCTCACTTCTAAACAGCAAGTTCCGCGATGACCGATCGGGCAAAGCTGTCCTTAATTTTCTTCGGAGTGAACGGAGACGTTTGCAAGCCAGCTTGGATTCTTCCGAGTATCGGGCCAGAAAAGGGCGTGTGGGCGCGGAATGAACCCGAGGCTACGGCTTGATCGAGGAGTCGAGTGTCCACCGTGCGAGCATCGGCCTAGAGGACAACGGATGGCCTTTGGATAAAGGGATGGTCGCCCCGATTCAAGACCGTCGTGGTATCGGAATGGGGCCTCTGCGTTGTGACGTTCACCATGATCGCCTCGCGGGTTGTGGGATCAGGTCGGGTGATGAGCACCCAAAGATGCTCCGTTTCTTGCCCCGGTTTGGGCAGCATCCAGCTATCGCCTAAATTGGCCATGGTCAGCGGGACGCCAACAGGAGATCGGCTTCAACCAATTCCGAAAGTTCGCTTTCGATGGCCGCGATCTCAAGATCGCTTTTGCCCCCGGCTTTCAAGATGTCCCGGTAGCTGATGGGAATGGCGCTGCCTTCGGGATCGACCCATTCGGGCAATTGGTGCGTCAACTCAACCAAGTCCCAGCGACTCTTGCGTCCGTGAATTTCGAAAATCTCATCCGAGAGGGCGATTTCCGCTTCGGAAAGCTCGTCGCTTCCCGGATCGGCTTTAAGCGCCACTTCGTAACTGACGGTTTCACTGATTTGTTCCGACCAAATGGCGGGGCGTGATGGATCGTCGCCATCGGTGGCAAGATCGAGCACCCGGCTCAAGACCGGACCTTTGTCCATGGAAACGTACCGATCCGTGCTGATGGGCCGTCCCCAACGCAACAGGGCTTCGCGGTCCGCGAGGTACATCAATTTGATGAGCTTCATATAGCTCATGCGGCCACCACGAAGACGCAAAAGTTGCGCGGCAACCTGGGTTGCTTTTCTCTCGTTAAATCGTAATTGCGTGCTCACTGCCCATAAGATGACCGTCTTTAGACCGAAAGGCAAGACTGCCGGGCCAGGCTGGATTCATGAAACGATCATGATTTTTGTTCAAAGGGAGATTACACCATGCCGATTGCCTGCCTCGCTAAAGTTGCCAATCGTGCCGAAAGCGGACATAAGCAGGCATGGATGCAATGCGGAACGAAGGTTGAGCAGCAGGGAACCGTTTCGCACGGAGGGCGGCAGCGGGCCGAAGAGGAAGCTGGCTTGGGAACGAGGAGGGCTTGGCGGATAAAGCCAGGCCATTTTCAACCGCTGCCTCACTCCGCCACCGCCTCCGGCTTCTTCCCCGCGCCCCTGAACTCCCGCCAGTCCCTCAGGCACAGCTTGTGCATCTGCCGTGCCGCCTTCTCCAGCCAGTCGCCCGGCAGGTGCACCCACGCCTCCCGGATTCGCTTCCGCGCCTTGGGCGTCCCCAGGTGGATGTTCGCCGTCTCCAGTCCCATGGAATAAAGGAGGGACGCCGCATCCTCATGGTGCTCCAGTTCGTCCAAGTCGATCCGGCTGCAGTCCGGCCCCAATCGCCGCACCAGCCAGCCCCGCTTCACCTCGTAGTAGGGATCGGCACACCGCACCGCCGCGCGCACCGTTTTCTCCAGCCAGGGGTTCCCCTTCCCCGCCCGCTGCCCCGCCGCCCACAGACACGCCGAGGGAACCACCGCCTTCGCCTCCCGCGCGATCCGCCCTCCCTGCCAGTTCGCCAGCGCCAGGTACCGTCGCCGCCCGAGGCTCCCCAGCCCCTTCGGCGTGACGAGCAGTCGGTAATCCGGCACCACATCCCCGGGAAGGATCTTGCCGAAAGCCTTCCGCGCCGACTCGGGCAGATCGCCCTTCAGCGGCTCCGATTTGGCCTCGATCTTCTTCCAGAAAGGCTCGGGCTGGCGCAAATCCTGGATCGCCATCCGGCGCAATTTCGGGTGCTGCTCCATCAGCACAAAGGGCTGTCCGCCGCCGTCGATCCCGTCCCGGTATCCCGCTCCGATCTGGGCCGCAATCTCCGCCGCTTTCGGCGGCCGGCCGGGCGACGTCTCCGCCGCGAGCAACGCGCTGACCGCCAGTCGCACCAAGTCGTTCGTGAACGCCATCGGATGGGCCTCGTCGAAATCGTTCACGCCCCAGACGAGTCGTCCCTCCGCGTCGCGCCACGTCCCGAAATTTTCGAGATGGAGGTCCCCCACGGCCAGCACCTCCGTCATCCGCGCCAGCTTCGCGCATTCGTCCGGCCAAAGCTGCGCCCAGCGGTAATAGGTCGCCCGAAAAAACAGGAACGGGGCGGCCCGCATCTGCTCGTGCTTGTAGTCGAGGTCCCGCTCCACCACCGTGATCCGGCTTCTCAACCAGACCTCGAACCGCTTGGTCGCCTCCACAATATTCATCTTCCGCGAGCTTGCCGCAGCCCCCTCCCGACGAAAAGACCTCTTTTCTCCACTACCTTAACGGGCCCGTAATAGGCGTGCGTTGCCACGCGAGAAAGGCTAACGTAGAACCAATGCGTGCCTTAAGGTCGTCCCATTTCCCATGGCCGAAGAGGGCCATCGGTCTGGCCCTCGCCCTCACGGCGGGGTTGTGCCCCTGCTTGGCGGAGGACAAACCCACCGGCGAGCCGCTCGTTCTTTCTCCCATCGAAACGGAGCAACCGGTCCCACTGGCATGGCTCGCGCCCGATGGCAAGACCGCCCACTGCGCCAACATCAAGCTTCACTGGAACCCGAACGTATACGCGGGGCCCGACGACGAAGCGACGACCTTTTCCCTGGACCTCAAGGCGGACGATCCGACCGTGCCGGTCTTCACCGCACAGCTCTGGAGCGCCTCGCTCGCCAGTGCCCTGGCCTGGCAGCAACCTTGGGAAGGCGCCCGCTGGAAAGTCCTGCAAACGCCAACCACCGACGGCACCGGCATCGATGCGGCCCTCGCCGTCGGGATGATCGCCACCTCCGCGCGCCGCCCCTACCCCGTCAACACCGTCGTCATCGGCAGCCTGAACCCCGACGGCTCTCTCGGCCCGGTCTCGCATTTGATCGAGCGCATCGATGCCGCCGCCGCCGCAGGCGTCACCCGCGTGGTCATCCCCAGCGTCCAGCGTTTCGACACCGATTCCTCCAGCCAGGTGGTCAACGTCGTCCGTCACGCCTCGGAAAACCACCTCGATTGCGTTCCCGTCGACAACCTCGTCGAGGCCACCGAAACGGTGATGAACGATCCCCTGCCCGAGGTGGCATCCGGCCCAGCTTCGCCGCAATACGGAAACGATGTCGCCAGCTACATCGACGACTTTGCCCATCACGAGGAAATCGAAGCGAGCAGCAACCTGAAATTCGCCCCCAAAGAAACCGATCTCGTTCGCTATCCCGCCCGGAGCGCGGCCATCTGGAAAAGCGTCTACGCCGATTACGACGCGGCCCAGCAGGCCTACCGCGCCGGGCAGGTCTACGTCGCGTACCGCCTTTTCGCGCGCGCCAGCGGCCGGATGCACGGGCTGAACGCGCTCGTGGCGGAGAACGGCGAGACCTTCGACGTGAAGGCCGCGCTGGCCGACGCGGAGGATTTGCGGCGCCAGATTCACGATCTCATCACCCCGCCGTCGATCGACAAGGACGACCTCGAAAGCGCGCTGCTCGTTTCCGAGATGTGCGACTGGGCCTACGACCTTTCCGCCCAGATCGAGGGCGCCGAACTGGTGACCAAGCAGACCTACTCGCAACGGACCGATGCCACCGCCGCCGAACGGGACCGGGCGCGCGAGGCGATCACCCTGGCCAACGAGGAGGCGAGATATCTCCTCAAGGAGGCCGACTTCTTCACCGGCCTG
>CAJCII010000055.1 GCA_903970335.1 Bacteroidota bacterium
GTCAAACCGCCGAGGCAAAGGCTCGTCGCGTCCTTGGCGAAGAGCTCGACAAGTTGGGCTGGACCGAAGCAGAATTGGCCCGCCAGGCCAAAGGCGATGTGCGCAAAGTCCATATCGCCCGACGGCTCCGATCTGAAACGACCGTTACCCTCAAATGGATCGCACAAAACCTGCACATGGGCGTCTGGACGTATGTCTCCAACCAACTCCAAAACTCGAACCTCACTCGGACGACGCCAAAGGAGCTCCGCTTGTGTCAATAGTTAGGACTGACCCCTTTATCGACTCCAAAACCTTGGAGGTGGCGTGTCCTGCTATTTCTACACTGGTCTGAAGCTATGGAATGGATCGCATTTTTCGTATTCCTGTGAAAGAATTGAAGTGTGCTTAAGGTCCCGAGTTACCACGTAGCGTGTCTGCTTAATGTCGCTCTATTGTGCTTCGGGTTCGCTGCAACGAATGCTTCGGTAGCAGAAAACGTTTCTATCAGCAGTGTGGAGTCATTAACTTGTGCCTCAGAAGTGGTCGCTGTCGGCCACATTGTAAAGATTTCGACTTCGAAAGGACCGGGAAGTGTCGTTTATACGGATTGTGTTTTCGATGTTTCCGAAGACATCGAAGGCGCTCCTTCCAAAGAAATCAGCTTTTGCTGCAGAGACCTCTCTGACGACAGGGCCGCGTCGCTGGCTCCCGATAAAGAGCTCCTTGTGATGCTCTCGCGGTGGAAAGACCATTACACGGATTCCCAGGTTGCTTCAGGTGCTTTTGCCGATCCTTATTATGAAGCTCGAATGCACAATCTTCTTGTCCCTACGAGCAACCAAATCCCGTTTTCGATCATCGATCTCTCCAAACCGCTCAAGAATTTATACGCAAGCGACCTCAGCATCCTCAAGGACAGGTCCGAACTACTGAGGGTGTGCCGCGCTTGGGCGAAATCTCCTATCTCTGTTTCACTAGATCGGGAAGTGCCATTCGATTCGCCGATTCATGGGGAGCTTTGGGGCGGCAGCGCCGTCTATCTTGTCGTCCCGGCTGAAGACAAGTATCGAGAGCAATATTTAGCTCTGGCTCGGTCTAAAAAGTCCTATGAACGCCAAAATGCGGCGGCTGAGCTTTGGAAGTTTCCTGGGCAGGAAACGGAAAAGGTACTTCGCGATTTACTCAGCGATTCAACTGAAAATGTCTGGCTTTACTCGAACGATACCATTTCGAAGATCGAATTCGGAGTTCGGGCCGCTGCCTATCGAAGTCTTCAGAAACTTGGCGAGCCAGTGCCCCAAATTGAATTGGAGAGAAAACCTACGGCTGCCGAAGAAAGTCAGTATCGTCATGAGGCTTGGCAGAAATCCTTTAAGGAGGCGCTTCCTGAAGGCTGGACGACAACAATGATCGCAGATGGCGAATCCATGGATAACTGGGATGGAAGAAAGACGGTCGTTTTGGTTACGTGCTCTAACGGATCGTCACAATGCCGGTTGATTCTAATTCCAAGAGAATGGAGCAAGGCGAAACTTCCTAACGCCGGATATGCGGGGATGTGGGAAGGCGATTCTCAGGGCGGGCGGTATTTTTATGTCGAAGGGGACATTCCGAAAGACTTGAAGGCTCGCCTCACTCAGTATTTTGGATTGGTGGCGAGCAAGAGTTAATCAAGAGTTACTGCGACCAAATTTGCGACCACTGCGACCAGAAATGCGACTCAACGAACAGTGCGGAATTAGGCCGAGTTTTCGCGAGTTCAGCTTGATTGCGAGGCGCTTCGGAACGATAGTCGCGGCGTTCTAGAGTGTGTAGGTAGGCCGACGGCTACCACTGGAGGAAGGTCCCGTTGCCCGGAGGTTAACGGCCTTGGAGAATGGGTCAGGCCGGAGGCTGACGCTCCCCAAGTAAGACGGCTTCCCGATTGCCGCTACAGCTTGGAGGCCCCGCGCAAACGCAGACTATTGCCGACGACCGAAACACTGCTCAGGGCCATGGCTGCGCTGGCCAGCATCGGGCTGAGCAAAAGCCCGCAAAACGGGTAAAGCGCCCCGGCGGCAATCGGAATTCCGACGCCGTTATACATGAAGGCAAAGCCGAGATTCTGCCGGATAGTCCGCATGGTCGCCCGGCTCAATTCCACGGCGCGGACCAGGCCGCCGAGATCGCCTTTCACCAGTGTGATCCCCGCGCTTTCCATCGCCACATCGGTTCCCGTCCCCATCGCGATTCCCACCTCCGCCGCCGCCAGCGCCGGGGCATCGTTCACGCCGTCGCCCGCCATCGCCACATGCAGGCCTTCCGCTTGCAGCTTCGCGACGACCTGGCTCTTGCCCTCGGGTCTCAACCCGGCTTCCACCCGGTCGATGCCGAGCCGGTCCGCCACCTTCCTGGCCGTCTCCGCATGGTCCCCGGTCAACATCACGACCTTGAGGCCCAGTCGATGCAGCGCCGCGATCGCGTCCGGCGTCGTCGGCTTGATCGGATCGGTCACGGCCAGCAACCCGGCGACGGTTCCATCGATGCCCACAAAAAACACTGTCTGCCCCTCCTCGCGCAACGCCTTCGCCTTCTCCGTCAATTCCGCCGGAACCTCCCCCGCCAACTGCGCCTGCCCAACGGTCACCTCACGTCCCTCGACGTGCCCCCGCACGCCTTGCCCGGTGATCGACGAAAATCCCTCGACCGGCTTCAGCTCGATCTTCCGCAGCGCCGCTGCGGCAACCATCGCCGCCGCCAGCGGATGCTCGCTCACCGCCTCGACCGAAGCGGCGAGCCGGAGCATCTCCTCCCCGCTTGCACCGGACACGGGCACGACCTCCGTCAACACCGGCCTGCCCTCGGTCAGCGTCCCCGTTTTGTCGATCGCCAGCGTATCGATTTTCTCCAGCCGCTCCAAGGCCTCGGCGTTCCGAATCAGAATGCCCAGTTGCGCGCCGCGTCCCACCCCCACCATGATCGCCATCGGCGTGGCCAGCCCCAAGGCGCACGGGCAGGCGACGATCAGCACGGCCACCGCGTTGATGAGCGCGTAGGCATAACGCGGATCCGGTCCCAGCCAGGCCCAAAGCACCAACGTGGCCACGGCGCACCCGAGCACCACCGGCACAAAATAACCCGAGACCGTGTCGGCGATCCGCTGGATGGGCGCGCGACTCCGCTGGGCCGTCCCCACCATCTGGACGATTCGCGCCAGCACCGTCTCCCGGCCCACCCGCTCCGCCTTCATCGTCAGGCTGCCGGTGCCGTTGATCGTCCCACCCGTGACCGCGCTGCCCTCCCCTTTCGCCACTGGGACCGCCTCGCCGGTGATCATGGACTCGTCCACCGCGCTGTGGCCCGCGATCACCACCCCGTCCACCGGCACTTTCTCGCCGGGGCGCACCCGCAGCCGGTCACCCGCCTTGACCTGCTCCAAGGGAACATCCGACTCGACTCCTCCCTCGCCGATTAAACGCGCCGTTTTCGGGGCCAACCCCAGGAGCGCCTTGAGCGCGCTCCCCGTCGCCGCCCGCGCCCGGAGTTCCAGCACCTGCCCCAAGAGCACCAGCACGGTGATCGTCGCCGCCGCTTCGAAATAAACCTCCACCGTGCCGTTCTTGCGGAAGGAATCGGGAAAGAGCGTCGGGCAAACCGTCGCCGCCACGCTGTAGCCATAGGCCGTCCCCGTGCCCAGCGCGATGAGGGTGAACATATTGAGACGCCCCGTTAGCACCGAGCGAACGCCGCGCTCGAAAAACGGCCCGCCCGCCCACAACACGACCGGAGTGCTCAGGACAAATTGCGCCCAGCCCCCGGCACCAATCATGGAAAGGACCACCACCGGAAGCGTCAGGGCCAGCCCGATCCAAAACCGCCGGGTCATGTCCTTCAACTCGGTTTGGTCGTCTGCGGACGATTCGGCAGCGACCATCGGCTCCAGGGCCATGCCGCACTTCGGGCACGCTCCCGGCTTGTCGCTGAACACTCCCTCACACATCGGACAGAAATAGCGGGCCTCCGGCGGCGGGGGAGGCGCCTGATGGGTTGCCTCATGCGCGCAATGCGAACACGAATGAACCGGCTCGACTTTCTCCTCCGTTTTTCGATGCGACGCTTCCACTCGTTCAACCTACGGACGTTTCCACCAACGGCAAACCGCATCCTAGCCGCCTGAAATTTCGCCCTCCCACCACGCGCGATAACCCGGCGAAATCTCGCCCGGCGCGACCGCGACAATCTCCGGGCACTCGTAGGAATGCCGCGTCCGCACCAACTCCGCCAGCGCCTCGAACTGCTCCGCGGAACTCTTGATCACCAGCAATACTTCGGTCGCCATCTCCAGCTTCCCCTGCCACCAGTAATGCGATTCGATGCCCGGCACCAGGTTCACGCATGCCGCCAGATGCCGCTCCAAAATGGCCTGCGCCAGTTCCCGCGCTTCCGTGAGGCTGGAGGCGGTGACAAAAACGATGCGAGGGTTGAAGGGCATGGCGGTATGCTAATGGCATTGCGCAAGATTGTCCTGCGCATCCGTAAAGTTCGGCTTGATCTTCAGCGCCTGCTGGAATTCCGCCCGCGCCTCGGCGGTCCGGCCCAGCTTCAGCAGCGTCACGCCCAGATTGTTCCACGACTCGGCATAATCGGGCCTAAGCTCGGAGGCCTGCCGAAAATCCTCCATCGCCTCCTCGACCCGTCCTGCGCCGAAAAGCGCATTGCCGCGGTTGTAGTAAATCACGGCATTGTGCGGCTCGATTTTCAAGGCTTCGCCGTAGTAGGCGAGCGCTTCCGGCACTTGCCCCGCCCCATTCAGGACCAGTCCCAGGTTGACCATGGCCTCGAGATCATCCGGCTTCAGCTCCAGGCATTCCTTTAATTCCGCCACCGCTTCCCCGCTCTTCCCGAGCTGATTCAGCGCCATGCCCAGGTTCAGATGCGCCTCGACATTTTCCGGCTCCAGCCGCAGTGCCTCCCGGTACTCGTCGATGGCCGCGTCCGGTCGGCCGCTCCCCAACAAGGTGTTCGCGAGATTGTAGTGCGCCGGGGCATACGATGGTTTCAGCCGGATTGCTTCCTGGTACTGCGCGATCGCTTCGGGCACGTTGCCCGTCTGAAGCAGGACATTCCCCAGATTGCCATGCCCCTCGGCCATCTTCGGCTCCAGCTTCACCTCCAGCTCGAATTCCTCCCGTGCCTTCTCGATCTCTCCCAGACTGCGATAGGCATTGCCCAGGAGCAGGTGCGCACCTCGGATCTTCGTCTCATCGGTCAACGCTTCCGTCGCCAGGTCAATCGCCTCGTTCGCCTTGCCCTCGTTCATTAAATCGACGGCCAGGTTGTAGCGCGCCAACCATGCCCCCGGAAAAATCCGAAGGGTATATTCCTCCATGGTTTTTTCATCGCGATACATCCCGGCATAGGCATGGCTCTCGATCGCCAGGGCCATGATCGCTCCGCCGACCAGGACTCCGCCGCCCAGCCAAACCGGTCGGGAAAGCTGCCCGTGAAGTTGTCCCAAGGCGGCTACCACCAGCCCGAGCGGCCCGATGATCGGGAGGTAGAGAAAGTGGTCCATCACCCAGGTGTACTCCAGGTAGGAAACCCAATTCAGCCCGAGAAACGGGGCAAGCATCGCGATAAAAAATCCGAGGCCCAGGACCGCATGACGGCCCCAGCTCCGACGCTTGCTCCACACCGCCCCCACTCCGCCGGCGAAGACGACGAACGCCAGAACCAATCCCAGCGGAGGTGGTGCCACCGGCCAGCGGGGATAAACCGACAACGGGTCGAGCGGCAGGAAAACCCGCGAGAAATAAAAAGTCAGCGACGAGGCAGTCAGGATGATTCGGCCGATCGGCGACAGGACGTCTTCCGGTGGGGGAGTTGGATTGTTCGCCCCATAGACGACGGCCGAGTGGACGGTCAGCCAGCCGAGGACCGCCGAGATCGCCCAAAAGGGAAGACTCGCCTCGAGGTCGCCGGGACCGATTCTTCCCCGCTTCCACCAGGCATAGAGCAGGATGATTGCCGGGAACGGCGCCATGGTGATTTTGCAAAGCATCGCGACCAGGAACCAGCCCAGCGCCAGGTAATAATCTTTGCGCGCGCGACGTTCCTCGAAATCGACCCATGCGACCAGCGCCAGTAAAAACGGCGGCAGCGAAAGGGTGTTCTTGAACTCGTTGATCAGCGTCACCGAATCGACCACCATCGGGTGGACGGCAAAAATCAGCCCGCCCAGCCATGCCAGCTTGAGCCCAAACCGGGCCAGCAACCGCCAGACCAGCAACGCGCCGATCAGATGCAGAACCGTATTGACCAGATGGTACCCCAGCGTGTCGGTCCCAAACAGCTTCCACTCCATGAACTGGAGCGTCTCCTGCAACGGATAATACTCGATAAAACTCCCCGGCTCGAACCACGCCTTCCAGAGACGGTGAGGATCGCTCAAAAGCGTATTCTGCGTCAGATACAGCGTGTCGTCGCCGATCCAGCCGCCGTGCAGGGCGGGAAAGAACACCCAGAACCCGAGGCCGAAAATCAAGGCGCATTGCCCGATGATTTTCCAGTCCCAGGGCGCTGCCTGCACGGGTGCGGACGCGGCCTTTTCCTTCCGCTTTCTCGATGATTTTCGGGCCATGGCCGGAATTGAATTGGGATAAGCAACGGCTCGTTGAGCGATGGATTTCGGCAAAGGATATTCGACTCTGCCACGAAGTCTCCCCGAAAAGAAAAATCGAAAAACCGCCTGATCAGGCCGATGCCGAAACCATCTCTTCCGACTTTGCCGCCGAAACACCGGCACTCGACACGACCTCCGTCCGCTCGATCCATCCCCCGCCGATCACCCGGTCTCCGACATAACAAACCGCTGCCTGGCCCGGGCTCACCGACCGCTGCGGCTCGGGAAATTCCAGGCGGGCGCGATTCCCCGGCAGCGCGTGCAGCACGGCCCGCACTTCGGGATAATTGTACCGGATCTTCGTCGTGATCTCGACCGGTCCGCTCAGGTCGATCTCACTCCAGTTCGTCTGCGCCAGGGTGCACTCGCGCCGCAAAAGATCGTCATAATCGCCCACGATCACGCGCTGCTGGGCCGCATCGATGTCGATGACATAGACCGGTCGCCCGTGCCCGCCGCCGAGGCCCTTGCGCTGCCCCACCGTGTAGAATTCGATCCCCTGGTGGTCGCCCATCCGCGTGCCGTCCTTGAAGTAAATGCCGCCCGGATGAAAGTCCTTCTCGCCCAGGTGCGACTTGAGAAACGCCGTGTAATCGTTGCCCGGCACAAAGCAGATCTCCTGGCTGTCTTCCTTGTCGTAGGTCTTCAGGCCCATTTTCTTCGCGATCGCCCGCGTCTCCGTTTTCGTCAGACCGCCCAGCGGAAAAATCGAGGCCGCCAGTTGCTCCTGCCGCAGGCTGAAAAGAAAATAGGACTGGTCCTTCTTCGCATCGACCGCTTTCAGCAACGCGGCGCGACCGTCCGGCCCGTGCTCGATCCGCGCGTAATGCCCCGTCGCGATATGGCTCGCCCCGAGCGCGCGGGCCTTCGTCAGCAGGTTCCCGAACTTCAGCTTCTCGTTGCACATCACGCACGGGTTCGGCGTCCGCCCCGCGCGGTACTCGCTCGTGAAATAATCGATCACCATCTTCTCGAACTCGTTCGCCTCGTCGACCACATAGTGCGGAATGCCCAGGGCATGGGCCACGCCGCGCGCATCCGCCACCGCCTGCGGGCCGCAGCACTTGTCCTCCGCCCGCGACACGCAGTCCTGCGGCCACACCTTCATCGTCACGCCGATCACCTCGTGCCCCTGCTCCTTCAGCAGGTAGGCCGCGACGGACGAATCGACGCCTCCGCTCATGCCGAGCAGGACGCGGGTTTTGGTCGGGGGATTACTCATGGACGGGTTAGTATGCGCCAAAACCGACCCAAAACCAAAAAGAAAGTAAGTGCCGCGCTTTCGTCAATTCCCATGGGCCTTACTGGCTTACTAATACCGGCCTGATGAGAAGGAACAATCGATACGGCTTGGCGAGTGTCTTTTCTTACCATTGAGCCTGCAAAATATACTCTCCGCGAAGCCATTCTGGAGTCTCTCCTGTGGTCGCTGGCCCGCCGAGGACTACTTCTTGGTTGGATTCAAAACGATCACATCCTCGTCTTTATTACATTGGCCGGTCTTTTTCACCTCCCGCAGGCAATATCGACGTGCTTCAAACAGCTCCAGCGTTTTACAAGACTCTCCAAGACGACATCAAGAAGGCGAAGTCGGGAGATCAAACCCGAGACTTATCTTTGGAGGATCGATGAGCTCGGTAAAGAATTTCTCATGTCTTTGGTAGAGAGTGCGAAACGAACAGTGGTGGTGCCGGTTTAGCTAGTTACCGAAGGTGCCGTGCTTTTCCTTCACTTGATCGTTCTTAAAGACGATCACTACTTCGCTGGTATCATTGTGATAGGTGTACGTGGTTTGTGTGCCACCCACAATGGGAATTGGTTCTTCCTTGGATTCGGACGGCGCGCCCATGATACTGCGAACTTCTGCCTGCGACATATCATCGTGAATCTTATCAAGATTTTCCTGGTTTAGTGTCAGCGGCGATCCGGCGCCGCAACCTAAAAGAAGAAGTGAAAAAGCTGCACAGAGAACATATTTCATAAAGGACCTTTCTTATTTTTAACGACCATCGGTGAAACACCGAGTCGGTCTTGTTTTCTCTTAATCGCAATGGCTATGCCATGATTAGTTGAAAATCGCAAACTACTGTCCATAAGGAAGTTGCCACGCGTGGAATGTGCCAGCCAGTTTGAATGTAGAGCATTTTGCACGATTCGATTAGACCTGCTTTGCATTACGCTTCAAGGCCATTGCAACCGGTTTTTTTTGCTCGGAATGGAAGGGGGCGGAAAGAAACCTTCGCCTCTTTGTCCGGGTTGGTTAATGACTCGAATTTTGCTCCCTTTGGCCGACAACTTCGCGAGCTATGGAGTACCCAAGCAGATCCCGTTTTTATTTGTTTCCACCGTCCGGTGGATGCGCTTGAAGATGTGCTCCCGATGAGGCAGATGCTTTAAATTCGCCCGACAAGGGATTTGACTTAAACTTCAAAAAGAAAGAGCGATGGATCCAAGCGCAGGCGGGGACCGATTACTTCCTGTCGCGCTTTTTACCCGCGTTGGCGGAGCGTTTGAAGTTCTTCCGACCCCACGCGCAGAGAGCTTCGAGAATCGGATCGAGGGTCCGGCCGTACCTGGTGATGGAGTAAACGACCTTGGGTGGCACTTGCGCGTAAGCTTGACGATGCAGGATCCCGTCGGCTTCCAGCTCGCGGAGAGTCTGGGTCATCATCTTTTGCGTTGCTTCGGGAATGCATCGACGCAGTTCGCTAAAGCGGAGGGGACCGTTTCTCAGGTAGTAAAGAACCAAGGGTTTCCAGCGCCGCCCCATGGTTTTCACGGCGTGGGTAACCGGGCAGTTTTTGGAGGTAAGTGGGGTGGGGGTACGCACCGAAGGTTGGTATCAAAAAGGTGCCTACTAGACAAGAAGGCGCCCCCTGAGCCAACCTCACGCACAGGCCGCAAAATCCCGGTCTTACCTTTATCGAATAACCCAGCCAGCCCATAGCTCTCTCATCCATGCCAAATTCCACTCCGGTAGTTCCGCCCAAGGCCGACCCTGGTCTGAGCTTGGAAGAAATGAAGCGATTCGTGCGAGATCACTTCGAGGATTTCGTGAATCGCAAGAAATCCGAGGTTGCCCTGAAAAACTTCAGCGAAGATTTCCTCGATCACGACGAACCCGGCGGCGCGGCGGTCGGCGCGGAGGCGGCCAAGACGATGATGGAAGGTGCGTACCGGAAATGGCCCGACCTGCACGTCACCGTCGAAGACATCCTGGCCGAGGGCGACAAGGTCATGGTGCGCAACACCTGGCAGGCAACCGATAAAGCCTCCGGCCAGAAGATCGAATTTCATGGTTTTGTGCTGTGGCGCTTTGCCCACGGGAAAATTGTGGAACGGTGGGCCACGATCGCTCCACCCAAACCAGTCTAACACTCAACGCTCCATCGAAATGACTATCACACTCTTCGGCGCGACCGGCAACGCCGGCGCTCGCATCCTCAAGGAACTTCTGGCGCGCGGGCACCAGGTCACCGCCATCGTTCGCGATACCGCCAAACTACAGCCTCAGCCCGGCTTGAGCGTCCGCCGGGGCGATCTCTCGGATGTCGCCCAAATTGCAGAGGCGCTGCGTGGAACCGAGGCAGTCATCAGCGCCTATGGGCCGGGACTGAATTCGCCGGGCGAGCTGGTGGGCGCAACCGAACGTTTGGTGTATGGCCTCCAGCAGGCCGGAGTCCGGCGCTTGCTCATGGTCGGCGGTGCGGGAAGCCTTGAAGTTGCACCTGGAGTGCAATTGATCGATTCCGGTTACTTACCGGACGAGTGGAAACCCATCGCCCGGGCGCATCGCGATGCGTTGGAAATCCTGAAAGCTTCCGATCTCGATTGGACTTCGCTGTGCCCGGCGGGATATTTCGAGCCCGGACAGCGGACGGGGGTATTTCGGCTGGGCAAGGACAACTTGATCGCCAACGAGAAGGGTGAAAGTCGCATTTCCATGGAGGACTATGCCATCGCCATGGTCGATGAGTTGGAGAAACATGCGCACCCTCGCCAACGTTTTTCCGTCGGGTATTAGAGGTGATTAGAGTGTAAAGTTGGGGAAAGCCTTCGCCAGGGCGCGCAGATCGTCCGGCAGGGGCGCGGTGAAGGAGAGGTCTTCGCCATTCCAGGGAAAGCGGAGTTCGTGGGCATGGAGGGCGTGGCGATGGAGGCCGAGGACGCGCTGGTGGTCGTCGGTCCAGCCCTCGGCGATGAATTTAAGATAGAGGTTGGGGTCGGGGCCGTAGATTTTGTCGCCGACGACGGGATGGCCGAGGTGGGCGAGATGGACGCGGAGTTGATGGAGGCGTCCGGTGTGGGCCTTGAGGCGGAGGAGGGAAAGGCCGTGGCCGGTGGCGAGTCGCCAGAACTCGGTGCGGGCGGCGGCGGATTTGCGGCCCAGCGGATCGTCGGGTGGGAGGACGCCCTGGCGGAGCCAGATGGGGTTTTCGGGGGAAATGCCGAGGCGACCGATGGGGGCGTCGAGGATGGCGTGGTCGGTTGCGACGATGCCGGTGACGAGGGCGAGGTAGTGTTTGTCGATGAGGCGTTGCATGGTGAGGGAGCCGAGACGCGAGGCGGCTTCGGGGGAGCGGGCGACGAGGATGGTGCCGCTGGTCTCGCGGTCGAGGCGGTTGGCGAGGGCGACGAATTCGCCGGGGAATTTTTCCTGGAGCCAGCCGAGGAGGGTGGGGCGG
>CAJCII010000056.1 GCA_903970335.1 Bacteroidota bacterium
CATGATGGCCATGACCGCCGCCCGCCTCGGACGCCCCGACGACGCCATCAAATTTCTCCTCATGGACACGCCAAAGAACACCTATCTGCCGAACGGCCACAATTACCAGGAAGCGCGCCTGCCGCTCTATCTCCCCGGCAACGGCGGCCTTCTCTCCGCCATCGCGCTCATGGCTGCGGGTTGGGACGGCGCACCCGCTGGCGATGCACCCGGTTTTCCGCACGATGGCACCTGGCGCGTCCGCTTTGAGGACTTGCAGAAGATGCCGTGACGTCGTCGGCGACGCTTTCGCAATTAATGTTGCTTCCAGAGCAATGAAGTTCGATAACCCGATCATGCCCCTTCGACTCGCCGCCGGTCTCTTTCTCGTCGCCACGCTCGCTCTCCAGGCCGACCCGACCCTCCACATCGATGCGGGACAGGTCACCGCGCACGTCAGTCCCACGCTCTATGGGTTGATGACCGAGGAGATCAACCACTCCTACGACGGCGGCCTCTACGCCGAACTCATCCAGAACCGCGCGTTTCTCGACGACGAAAACGCCCCCGTCCACTGGTCGCTCATCGGCGGCGGGTCGGGTGCCTCGATGGCCCTCGACCCCAGCCAGCCCCTCAATGACGTGCTGAAAATCAGCCTCAAGCTCGACGCAACCGGGGCCTCCACCTCCAGTCCCGTCGGCATCGCCAACGATGGCTTTTGGGGCATCCCCGTCCGCCCCGATACCACCTACACCGTTTCGTTCTACGCCAAAGGTGGCGGGTCCTTTTCCGGCCCACTCACCGTCTCCCTCCAGAGCAACGACGGCGCACAGACTTTTGCCACCGCCCAGGTCTCCGGCCTCACCGGCGACTGGAAACCCTATACCGCGATCCTGAAGACCGCCGGCGGCGTGACTCCCTCGGCCACCAACCGCTTCGTCATCTCCACCGCCAGCCCCGGCACCGTCTGGTTCGACCTTGTCTCCCTCTTTCCGCCCACCTGGAAGGATCGCCCCAACGGCCTCCGCCCCGATCTCATGCAGATGCTCGTCGATCTCAAGCCCGCCTTCCTCCGTTTCCCGGGCGGGAATTTCCTCGAGGGCGACACCATCGACACCCGCTTCGATTGGAAAAAGACGCTCGGCCCTCTCTCGCAGCGCGCCGGTCATCCCGGCCCCTGGGGCTATCGCTCCACCGATGGCATGGGCCTGCTGGAGTTCCTTCTCTGGACCGAGGAAATGGGGGCCGAACCGGTCCTCGCCGTGTATGGCGGCTATTCGCTCAAGGGCGGCTTCGTCAAGCCCGGCTCCGACCTCGACCCCTATGTGCAGGACGCCCTCGACGAAATCGAGTACGTCACCGGCGACGCCAGTACGACCTGGGGTGCCCGCCGCATCGCCGATGGTCATCCGGAGCCGTTCCCGCTCCACTACGTCGAGATCGGCAACGAGGATTTCTTCGACAAGTCCCGCACCTACGATGGCCGTTTCGCCCAATTCTACGACGCCATCAAGGCCAAGTACCCCGATCTGAAATGCATCTCCACCATCGGCAACGAGCAGCCCGCCAGGCTCCGCGTCAAAAGCTGCCAGCCCGATTTGGTCGACGAGCACTACTATCGCTCCTCCAACTTTTTCCAGAAGGACTCCACCACCCACTTCGACAAATACGACCGCCAGGGCCCGGGCATTTTCGTCGGCGAATGGGCCGCCTTCGAGAACATCGAGCCTTGGAAAAAGGAGTCCTCCGGCCTCCCGGCTACTCCGAGCATGAAGGCCGCTCTCGGCGACGCCGCCTGGATGACCGCCATGGAGCGCAACTCCGATATTGTCGCGCTGAATTGCTACGCGCCCCTCCTCGTCAACGTGAACCCCGGCGGCAGGCAATGGCGCCCCAACCTCATCGGCTACGACGCCCTCCGCTCCTACGGCTCGCCCAGTTACTACGCCCTCAAGATGTTCAGCCGGAACCACGGCGACCTTGTCGTCCAGGCCACCCTCGACGGCCTCCCGCCCGGACCCGCCCCCGCCCTCGATGTCGTCGTCACGAAGGACGACAAGTTCGGCTGGCTCTATCTCAAGGTCGTCAACGTCACCGCCGACCCGCAGCCCACCGCCATCTCCATCGACGGTGCCGACAACCTCGCCGCCACCGGCAAGGCCATCACTCTATCCGGCCAACCGGACGAGACGAACTCCCTCGACGACCCGACCCGCGTCGTCCCCGTCGAGTCCGACGTCCCTGGCATCGGCCCCACCTTCAGCTACACCTTCCTCCCTTACTCGATCACCGTCCTTCATCTCTCCGCCCGTTAGTCTCGAGGGTATCTTGGGAGGGGCAGCCTCCGGCCTGACCCACTTTCCCTGCCTCTCTGGAGGTCAGGCGAGAGGTATGGTGTGCCGCTCGTCCGCGCCACCCGCCCATTTAGGGCTTGATCGGATTGACCCCAGCCAGCTTGAAACGAGGGGCGGCAGCCAGCAGATGACGGTCGTTGGAGTAAATCGTCGTAAATCCCCCTTCCGTCGCCGTTGCCAGATGTATCGCATCGGGCGCGCGCAGGAACAACGTCCCCGGCGCTTGTTCGTAAACGGACCGCACCCGTTGCCACACGTCGGACGTCAACGGCGCAAAGACCAGCAGGCCGTCCGCGACATCCCGGTCGACCTGCTTCAGGGCTGCCTTGACTTCGGCTCCCGTCCACTGCCCCTCGCGCACTTTCCGGTGAAAGGCCGATGGAATCTCACCCTGGGCCAGGACACTGACTACCAGCCGATCCGCTCCCCGGGCGTCCTTTCGTGCCTCCCGGCTTCCCGTTTCCATCGCGTAGAGCTTCAGGACCAGGGACGTGTCCCAATAAACGGTCCCCGTTATCGCCACGCGCTGCGCTCCTCGGAGATCGCTTCGGTGGAATCGGTTGTACTGTCGAGCCGTCCCGCCTTCAGTGCGGCGGCATAGGCCGGATGTAGCACCCGGTCCTTCCACGTTTTCTTCCGCCCTACCTTCGCCGCCAACGGATGTAGCACCGCCACCGCCCGCCCCCGGTCCGTCACCACGATTTCCTGCTCCTCGTCCGCCCGGCGCACCCATTCGCCCGTCTTATTGTGCAACTCCCGGATGGAAATCGATTTCATAATGTGTCTCATGTTACACATTCCTCGTATGAGCGCAAGTTCGCCTCCATCACACCTGACACCGCCCTAGAAACAAATGCTGGCCATCGTCCCCCGTAACGGGAAAATTACCGCATGGTTTCCCTCCGCCCTCGCTCGTTGCTCCTCGTTCTCGCGCTGATCGCTCTCCCCTTCCTCCACCTGCCCGCCGCCGACACCCCAGCCAAAACGGTCTACAACGTCCGCGACTACGGTGCCCTCGGCGACGGCAAGACCCTCGATAGCCCCGCCATTAACGCCGCCATCGATGCATGCGAACAGGCCGG
>CAJCII010000057.1 GCA_903970335.1 Bacteroidota bacterium
TTAATACGGTGTTGGACGATCCGATTGGCGACGAGTTGCAACGGCCGCCGCCGCCGCCACCACCGCCGCCGCCGCCGCCGCCACCGCCGCCGCCACCGCCGCCGCCGCCGCCGCCGCCGCCACCATCGCCGCCACCGCCGCCGCCGCCGCCACCACCGCCGCCACCGCCACCGCCCTCGCCGCCGCCGCCACCGCCGCCGCCGCGTGGAAGCACGGGGACAGAGTAATTGACATGGGTGTGCGCTTTGTGTTCAAACCACAGGGCGCACCAATGTCCCAAGAATGTGTTTGCCTATGAGAAATGAGTTTAGATCGCCTCAGCGCAAAGAAGCCCAGACCCTCGCCCTCTTCGCCCTCTCCCTGCTCGGAATCGTTTTGCTTTGCGGACTCTCGATCGACTCGGGTCTGCTCTACCTCGCCAAGGCCCGGCTGGCGCGCGCCATCGACGGCGCCGCTCTCGATGCCATCGGTAATTTCCACCTCTACGACGATCCCGTCAGCAATCGCGACGCGGTCGCCCTCGTCATGCGCAATATCGCCGTGGCCAATTATACCAACCTCTCGTCCATCGGCGGGGCGGTCGATGGCAATTCCGGGCTGGGCGATCCCCCCTCCGGCGGCGTCAATGTCGGGACCAATACTTATTTTTACAATTTTAACGACTCGACTCAGGACGCCAACGGCCAATACCGTCGTTTTGTCCAGATCACCCTGACCACCGGCTCCGGTGGTGGCATTACCAGTGCGGTCTGTAATGCTCGCTGCCCCGTCACCACCTATTTCATGGGCTTGGCCGGCACCTATTTTCGCGACTTGAAGGTCTCCTATTCGGCCACCGCCAGCCGCAATCCCCGCTTGATCATGATCGTCGTCGATCGCTCGGGGTCGATGCTGACCAGCCCAGGAGGCGGAGCCTACGGCCTCCCGCAATCGATTGTCACTTTCCTCGACTTTTTCGATACCAGTTCCGATAACATCGGCATCGTCTCCTTCGGCAGTAATGCCCGGTTGGAAATGCCGCTGACCACCAATTTCATCACCGCCGGCACCAACGTGCTCGTCGATTCCTACCAGATCGATACGGACGAAGGCGGGGTCGGCGTGCCCGGCATCGACCTGGAAAGCGAAACCAACGACAACATTTATGCCCTCTATCCCACGCTCGGCGTCCGCCGCATGAAATTCGGCGGAGCCACTGCGGCGGACGATGGCATCCGCATGGGCATGGAGCAGTTGATGGCCAACTCCGGGTTCAACGATCCCGACGTCGTCAAATACATGGTCGTTTTCACCGACGGCAAGTGGAACTGTACCCGCACCCTCTTTGCCGCGCCGGGCTACACCAATGTCATCACCTGCCCGCAGCCGGAAACGACCAATGTGTTCATGGACACGCCCAATCTGGCCACCTACACCAACAATGGGGCGCAGGGTCCTTGGAACTTCGGCGCTTTGGTCAACTCCAGCGGGGATTTTACGGCGGTCACCAACGCCTATGTCGCGGCAAACTCCAATATCTTGGCGGTGCCCAGCATGGGCTCGAACCCACTCTATAGCAACATCCCGTACCTGACGAACGCGCTCCTGTCCCCCGACCAGTATCTGATTAATGGGCAATTCGAGAATCTTGTTGCGGAACACTTAAACGAAACCTGGCAGAGTGCGGACGGGATTAACGAGCCGCTCGGTACGGCCAGTAATATCGTCGGCGAACCGATTTCGGTCGTGAACACGACGTGGGTGGGGCAGACGAACGACCCCCCCTATGCCACGACCAATTATTACACCCATCACCTCGATGTCTGGCTCCCGCCGGGCTCCGTCGATTACGTTTACCACAACGGGGGGAGTGGGCTTGCCCTCTCGAACGCCTACGTCAGTTCCTACACCAATGCCACCCCGACGGGCACGGCGATTCCGCAGAACATCAGCGTCTACTTGAATTCCGGAGACCAGAATGTCCTGGTCATGCCCGGCTACGTGGCCGACGGGCTCTTTTACGATAATCTCGATTTGGCCTATTTCGATAACTCCTCTAACGGCTATACCACCTACCCCCGGTACCGGATCGATAATTTTAATTTGCCCTTCGTTTGGAACGACGACTCGGAAACGATGACCTCTTCCGAGCCTTTCCTTTCGGGCTCGACCGAGCGTCAATTGATGTTCCGCAACTATGTCAACCTGCTGACCGGCTTTAATGTCCTGCGCGCGGACGATCCCCCGCAAACGCCGGCCGTGGTCGACGGCACGCAATACGGCTATGAGCCGATCGATGCCACCTACCCGTCGTTTGTCCGGCCCCTGAACGGGCTGGGTCCCTATTACCCGGGGGCGGCCTTTTATTGGCCGTTCGACCTGATGGGGCTGGATTCCGATCCGCGCTATATGTTGATCAATCCGAACGTCGATCCCGATTCCACCCACCAGGGATTCGGTCGGCACTTGTCCTACTCGATCAACATGCTTTCCACCAATGCCACCCCCGAGTGGGCCGGGGAATGGTTCTACGAGGGGACCGGAGGAACAAACGTCCTCAGCGGTCTTAGTTCCACCAGCGCCAGCACACTGATGACGACCAAGGCGCAGTGGCAGAACAACGCGCCCAGTTGGTTGGTCGATTCTTTCGATACTTCCGGGGAGGGCATCACCACGAACGAGCCGTCTCATAACACGACCCTGGGAGCCTCGGTCTGGAGGCCGCTGACCTTCAACGGCTCGAATACCAGTCTCAGTAACAAGCTGCCTTCGCTTTCCGACGTTTCGCAAAGTGGTGGGTATGCCAGCGAAACCGGCGGTTATGTCACGGACGGCCAGGGCAATTACTATATGAACGCCATGGGCTATAGCGGACGCCCCACCCACTATTTCGATTTCTCGAAGGGGGCCTGGGTTCCGGTGTCGGATAACCATCAAACCTATCCTTCAGGGCCTGGACAGGCCTTGGGACTCGGCATCTGGAAGGCACAGGAATACGCCTGGCATGCGCGCGCCTTGGGGGTGACGATTTATACCGTGGGCTACGGAAGTCTGGTCGACGACTACGAGCAGGTCTTGCTGGCGGAGATCGCCAATGCGACCAACACCACGGCGGGTGGCGGCACCAATATTTCCTTTAACCCCAACCAGCCCATCGGCCAGCAATTCTACGCGCAGACCACGAACGAAATCAGCAACGATTTCTACAGCATCGGCCAGGCCATCAACGCCGCCCTCACGCAGTAGAGAGTCGTCATTCCCGGGGAGGGTCAGCCTTGGGCCTGCCCCATCCTTCATCGGTCGCCGCCGTCGACCTTGGCGCACCTCTCCCGCCGACCCCCGGACCGTCTCCATAGATTCGTTACATAAAATTTCTGGTTAAAGTTCAACTTCGATGCATATTGAAAATTGATATGAATCTAATCTTCGCTCAAACTTCGGATGCAGGCACGGCAGACGCAGGCACAACAACCGTCACCACCACCACCGGCATCGTTCAGCAGTGGGTCGATACCCCCATGGCCGTGGCCTTGATCTTCGGCTTGGCCGGTGCCTTCTTCATCGGCATCTATTTCCTGCGCCGCTTAAAACGGAAATAACCCTCGGTTCCTGTCGCCCCGGAACCCCTCCGGTGCGGCCGCTTGCGCGTCTACGCCTTTGCCCCGCTCATCTTAGCCGACGCAGCAAACTTGTAGCCTAAATAAAAAATAAAGCGCTATTGACAGTCTCTTCTACGCCGTAAAACTCAGCTTCCCGTCCTTGAGCGACCGGTAGTAGCACGTCCGCCGCGTCTTCCCTGCCGCGTCCCTCGTGTGGCAGACCCCGCCCCCAACCATCCGCACTAGGTAGAGCAGCGAGTTCTGCTCGCAGTTCACCCGCACATCCACCAACGCCAGCGTATCGCCGGAGGTCGCCCCCTTCACCCACAGCTCGTTCCGCGACGTGCTCCAGAACGTCGCCACCCCCGTCTTCAGCGAGTGCTCCAGCGCCTCCCGGTTCGCGTAGGCCACCACCAGCACCTCCCGCGAATCGGCATCCTGCACCACCACCGGCAACACCGGCAGCCCCGTCTTCGCCACCTTTTGCAGCTTCGTAAAATCGAGTCGCAACTCGCTTCCCTCTTCGATCTCGTTCATCCCCTAAACTTGCCCGGCCTCCTGCGCTTGTCGAGTCTACCGCTTAAACCCGAAAAACCCCCGCGCCGTCTCCGTCGTCCACGCCGCGATCTCCTCCAGCCTCGTCCCCCGCAACTGCGCAATCTGCTCCGCCACCCGCCGCGTGTGCGCCGGTTCGCAACGCTTCCCCCGGTCCGGCACCGGCGCCAGGTACGGGCAGTCCGTCTCCACCATGAATTCTCCCGGCTCCAGCGCCCGCGCCGTCTCCTGCACCTGCCGCGCATTCTTGAATGTGACGATCCCCGTGAACGAGACCAAGTGCCCCAGCGCCAGCACCTCCCTCGCTTGCTCCACCGTCCCCCCGAAGCAATGGAAAACGCCCCGCACCTTCCCGGTGAAGTCCGCCAGGATCCGCAGCGTGTCCTCCCACGAGTCCCGCTGATGGATCACCGCGTTCAGCCCCAGTTCCGCCGTCAATTCGAGCTGCGCACCAAACAGCGCCGCCTGCCGCTTCTTGTTCGCCGCCACCTTCGCCGGATCGGTCGGCAGGTGATGATAATCCAGCCCGATCTCCCCGATCGCCACCACCCGCGAACTCTGTGCCAGCGCGCGCAACCACTCCACCGCATCCTCCGGTGCCAAATCGACCTCGCCCGGATGAATTCCCACCGTCGCCCAAATGTTCGGAAAATTCTCCGCCAGTTCCACCGCCCGCGTGCTCGAATCCAGCCGCGTCCCGATCGAAATAATCTCCGTCACCCCCGCCTCCGTCGCCCGCGCGATGACCTCCGCCCGGTCCGGATCGTAGTCGGTGTAATCGAGGTGGGCGTGCGTATCGATGAGCATAATTAAATTAATGGTGCGGCGGTTGGGACCTGTCCTGAGCCTGGTCGGAGGAACTGTCGCCCAAGAACTAGGCCGGGGTCAATCCGGCTTGAGCCAGGGCGCGGCTTGCTGCTGCGGCTGGTGAGGGATGACGGATGGTAAGAGGGATGAAAATCTGCCGGTAGGGAAGGCGGTAGCGTTAGGAATCTTGGCGCCAGCTTGTCCGGGTTATTACCGCTGGGTTCCTTAGGGCGTGGGAGCTTGCGACTGCGTGGTCACCTGGACTTTCGCGCCATCGGTCAACGAATCGGAGGGATTCAGGATCACGGAATCGTCCTCTTTCAGGCCTTCGATCACTTCGAGTTTCGTTCCGAAATCGCGTCCGATTTTGATGTCTTGCAAATGCACCGTGCCGGTATCGGGATCCACGATGCCGACCTGGGTGCCTTGCGCACGAAAGATGAGAGCGTTGCCTGGGATCACCAGCGGCGGATGATCGGTGGTGATGTCGAAGTGAACCTGGGCATAGCCTCCAGGCAGAAGCTTGCCATCGGGATTGGGCACGTCCACTTCGGCGAGGAGGGTGAGGGAGCTGGGGTCAATGGCCTGGGAGGTTCTCACCAGCTTGCCGATTACTTTTTGATTGGGCGAAGAAGCGAAGTCCAGCGTGGCCGAGATTCCCGGCAGGGTCTCGTCGCTGTAGTTTTCCGGGATGTTGACATAGACGCGGAGGGTCTTGGTCTGTGCGATGCGAAAGAGTTCCTGGGAGGGCGTGGCGGACTGGGAGGGCGCGCTGCCTTGGGCGGCCGTCCCCGAGCCGCTGGCGGTGACCAAATCGCCGACGTCGATTTTTCGGGCGGTGATCACGCCATCGAACGGCGCTTTGACTTCCTTGAAGGCCTCGGTTTGCTCCAGGGCGCGCACGTTGGCCTGCGCGGCGGCAAGATTGGCCTCCTGAACGGCCACGCCGGCATTTTGCGTATCGACGTCCTCCTTGGAAACAGCGCTGGTTTTGAGCAGGTCGTTGTAACGCGCGGCTGTGGTCTTGGCGAGGTTCAGGTTGGCCTGGGCTTGGGCCGTGGCGGCCTGGGCCTGGATTAATTGTTGATCGGTCACGGGTGTCTCGATTTCCGCCAGCAGTTGTCCTTCTTTGACGGGCGCGCCGATATCGACGAGCCAGCGTTTGATATAGCCGCTGACCTGCGCGTAGACGGAGCTTTCCATTTCGGCCTGAACGGTACCGGGCAAAACCAGATGAACGTCGGTTGCTCCCCGCTCCGGGTGCACGACAAGCACGGTGGAAATCGCCATTTGCCGGGTGGCTGAGGCCAACGCCGTTTGCGCCTGGCCACGTTGGAAAAAGACGTAAATGGCCGCGCCGCCCAAAACCAGGAGGAAGAGGAGCGCATAGAGCCAGAAAAAGCTCCGCTTCCTCTTTTTCTGAGACGCAGGCCGCAGGTTGGGGTTTTTCTCGAGCATGATTCTATTCGTGTCGGGGCTTCCGTGACCGTTCGTTATTGGCATACTACTTAGTGGAGTTGTTGCGCCGGTATGGGCGCAGGTTGCTCGCTCTCGGTTTCCGGTTGCGGCTGGTCGGATCGTCCCCGGATGAGGCAGTAGACGACCGGCACAAAGAAAAGGGTGGCGACGGTGGCCACGATCAGGCCTCCGATGACCGCGCGGCCCAGGGGCGCATTCTGCTCGCCGCCTTCGCCCACGCCCAGCGACATGGGAATCATGCCGATAATCATGGCCAGGGCGGTCATGATGACGGGGCGCAGCCGGGTGGTTCCCGCCTCCAGCACGGCCCGATGGGCATTTTTGAGTTCGGTCATTCTCTCCTTGGCAAAGGTAATGACCAGGATGCTGTTGGCCGTGGCCACGCCAATGCACATGATTGCGCCCATCAGGGCGGGCACGCTCAGCGTGGTGCCGGTGAGGAACAATATCCAGGCAATGCCGGCCAGCGCACCGGGCAGCGCGGTGATGATGATGAAGGGTTCCGTCCAAGACTGGAAATTGACGACCATGAGCAGGTAGACCAGAATAATTGCGCCGATGAGACCCTGACCCAAACCTTGGAAGGAGGCGTTCATCGTTTGCACCTGGCCGCGGACGATCAGTTGGGTTGCCTTGGGCGCTTCTTTTTGGGCGTTGGCGACAATCGTGTTCACCGCCCGTGAGACGGTCCCGAGGTCGCTGTCCTGGACGCTGGCATACACATCGACGACCGGAACGACTCCGTAATGGTAAACCGTCCCTGGCTCGGAATTCCGTGAGATCGTCGCGAGATTGGCGAGAATCTGGGACGAGTTGGCCCCGTGCACCGGTAAGTTCTCCAGGTCCTGCAACGACCCGATATTATATTGGGGTGCCTGGACCACGATGTTGTAGCTGACTCCATTTTTGGGATCGAGCCAGAAGGCCGGAGAGGTCTGGAAACTGCCGCTCAGGGAATTCAGCACGGTGGTCGCAATATTGCTGGCGGTGATGCCGAGTTGCTCGGCCTGGGACCGTTCCATGGAGACGTTAAAGCGCGGTTCGTCGTAAACTTGGTGCACGTGGACATCGACCGCCCCCGGAACCTGCTGGAGCTGGTCCGCGATTTTGTGGGCCAGCGCCAGATTCCCGGTTACCTCCTTCCCGATCAGTTGAATATCGATCGGGGCGGACAGGCCGAAGTTGAGGATCTGATTGACGATATCCGAAGGCTGGAAGAAGAACTGCGTGCCGGGAAATTCGCGCGGAAGGTCGATGCGCAGTCGACGTTGATAATCGGCCGTTGGTTTGTGGCCCGGATTGAGGGAAACCAGAATATCTCCATCGGCGGTGCCAATGACACCCGAGTTCGAGTAGGACAGGTTGATGCTGCTGTAGGGAAGGCCCAGATTGTCCAGAATTCCCCCCAGTTCTTTCGCGGGAATTTCCTTGCGAATCGCGGCCTCGATCTGGTCGCACAGTTTGGCCGTTTCCTCGATACGCGTACCGGTCTTGGTCCGGATGTGGAGTTTGAACTCGCCGGCATCGACGGTCGGAAAAAAGTCCTGCCCAAGAAAGGGAACGAGGCACATGCTCCCTAGGCAAAGCCCGAGGAAGACGATGGCGAAGAGCCCGCGATGTTCCAAGGCCCGGCCCAGCAAATCGCTATAGCCTTCGCGGATGTGATGGAAGCCGGCCTCGAAGGCTTGCTGGAATCGTCCGAAGAACCCGGGCTTTTTACCGGAACCTTCGCCCTCCTGTTGTGGCCCCGTTCCGGCAGGGGCCGCCTCGTTGTGCGCATGGCTCTTGAGCAGGTACATCGCCAGCGTGGGAACGAGGGTGCGGGACAGGATGTAAGAGGCGATGACGGCAAACACCACCGATTCGGCCAGGGGCACAAACAGGTAACGGGCGACTCCCGAGAGCAGGAACATTGGGACGAAGACGATGCAGATGCAAAGCGTGGAAACGAAAGCCGGCACGGCAATCTGGCTCGCGCCTTGGAGAATCGCCTCGTGCAGGTCGGGTTCCTTTTCGAGATAGCGGTCGATGTTTTCAATCGTCACCGTGGCATCGTCGACCAGGATGCCGACTGCGAGGGCGAGACCGCCAAGGGTCATGATGTTGATCGTCTCTCCCAAGACGCTGAGCATCAGGATGGAACTCAGCACCGAAAGCGGGATGGAAACGGCGATGATCAGGGTGCTTTTCCAGTCTCCCAGGAAAAGCAGGATCATGAGCGCGGTGAGACAGGCGGCGATAACGCCTTCCCGGATGACGCCATCGATGGAAGCGCGGACAAAGAGCGACTGATCGAAGAGCGTCCGGATCTCGAGATCGTCGGGCAGGCTGGACTTGATCTTCGGGATCAGGGCTTTGACATTGGCGACAATATCGAGCGTGGAGACATTCCCGTTTTTCAGGACGGAGATCAGCGTCGAGCGGACGCCATCCTGCCGCACGATATTCGTCTGGGGTGCGAACCCGTCCCGAACGTGGGCGACATCCCGAATGTAAATGATCGTCCCATTGACGGTCTTGATCGGGAGATTATTCAATTCCTCGACGGCCTCTGGACTGCCATTCATGGAGATGTCGTACTCCAGCGGCCCGATTTTCGCCGTTCCCGAAGGCAGGATCAGGTTCTGGGCGCTGATCGCACCGACCACATCGCTGGGGACCAGTCCGAGTGCCTGAAGCTTGGGAATGTCGAGATCGACCTGAATCTGTCGTTGCTTGCCCCCATACGGATAGGGGCTGGCCAGTCCCTGGATGGTCGTTAACGGAGGCCGGATGATGTTGAGCGAAATATCGTTGAGCGTCTGTTCCGAAAGGGTCTTGCTGCTCGTGCTCAACTGGATGATCGGCACGCTGGAGGCGCTATACTGGATGATCAGCGGAGGAGTCGTGCCCAAGGGCAGTTGGCGGAGTTGAGTCTGGGAAATCGCGGTGATCTGCGCCACGGCCATATCGATCTTGACCGAGGGATGAAAGAAGACCTTGATCACGCCAATGCCGTTGAGCGATTGCGACTCGGTGTGCTCGATATCGTTGACGGTCGTGGTCAGGCTCCGTTCCGTGGGCGAGACAATCCGTTGCTCCATCTGTTGCGGAGAAAATCCGTTATAATTCCAAAGAATGCTGACCACCGGAATGTTGATGTTGGGGAAAATATCGACGGCCATCCCAGGCGTTCCGGGCGTCCCCAAAATGACGACGGGGCTCAAAATCAAGATCAACAGGGCCGCGACCAGAAAGGTATAAGGCCGATTGAGCGCTAATTTAACGATCCACATAGAATATTAGGAACCTACCAATCATCAGCCGTAGGCCATGGGGATGGTTCCGGCATTTTTCCCTGCGGACCTCGCCATCCATAAAAGGATAAGTAAAACCAACCTACTGCCTATTCGCACACTCTCAACCACTCAATCGTAAGACGGTCGGGGACTGAAAACGTCACGAGATTCGTTCGACAAACATCCTTGGCCTTTTAAGTGAAAATCTTCCACGATTTCCTTTTCTCGCCTCGCGGTCTTGTTAGCGTTCGTCATGAGCTCCTCCGAATTTGATAACTCCAGGCCCGCTTTGCCGACCTCGAAATCGGACTCCACCTTCACCCGTTACGATTTTCTCGACGGTCTCCGCGCCGTTCTCGCCCTGTACGTTACCGTCCATCATGCCTGGCTGACGGTTGCCGATCGTGACCATGCCACCCTCAGTCGGTACTTCTTTCCGCTCACCTTCGGACATTATGCCGTCTGCTTTTTTATCATCGTCTCCGGCTTTTGTCTCATGCTCCCCACCCTCAAAAACGGCTTTGTCCTCTCCCATGGCCTTGGGGCCTTCCTTCAACGGCGCGCCTGGAGAATCCTTCCCCCCTACTACTTCGCTCTCTTGCTCTCCCTCGTCCTCATTTATCTTTTCATCCACGCCAAGACCGGCACTCGCTGGGACGCCAGCCTGCCCGTCACGCCCCGCGATATCGGTGCCCATCTTGTCCTTGTCCAGAATTTCGTCTCGGGCGATACGTTCAAAATCAACCACGTCTTCTGGTCCATCGCGGTCGAGTGGCAGATCTATTTCGTCTTCCCCGTCCTCCTCCTCGGCTGGCGCGCCCTGGGCGCCGCTTCCACGCTTCTGGCGACCATTATGATTTCGACTTTCATGGAATTCGGTTGCGCCCGCTTCTTCGATCTCCACGCCAGCATTCACTTTATCGGCTTGTTCGCCCTCGGCATGATGGCCGCCGATTACAGCTTCCGTCCCGGGCAAAAGATCGTCCCCTGGAAACGGGCCGCGCTTCTTGTCCTCCTCGCCTTCTGCGCCTTTTTCTACCTGGATCGTCATCGCCATTTTGTCCTGGCCGATTTGGCCTTCGGTTGCGTGGCGGCCTCCCTCATGGCCTTTGTTTCTCTTCGACCGCACGGCTGGCTCCATCGCTTCCTCGACTTTCGCCCCCTCGTCTTTATCGGTTATTTTTCCTATAGCCTTTATTTGCTCCACGCCCCTCTTCTTCAGCTTCTTTGGCAATACCCCCTTGCTCCGCTCCAGTCTCATCCGAACCTCATGTGCATGGCCCTTATCGTCCTCGGAGTCCCGCTCATCGTCCTCGCTTCCTACCTGTTTCACCTCTGCTGTGAGCGACCGTTCTTGCAAAAAAAGGACGTTAAAATCGTCCACGTCAAATAACACCTCGGTTGGCCCATCGCATCTTTATCTCCTCACCCCGCCCACCACCCGAAAACTTCACCGCTCGGCCCCCTCTCCCCCAGCCTCTTCCGTTAAATGCCCAGTCTGACCTAAATTTGCAGCACATCTAAGCCATTTTAAGCCCTACCTCGGCAGCGCGAACAGGACCAGCATCGTCAGCGTCGGGAACAGCGCCGCCAGGAACAGTCCCCCCGGCGCAATCGTCCCGCCCGGGAAGTACTTCTGCAGGATCGACTGCCCCGCCGGGTTTGGCGCATTGGCAATGACCGTCAGGCCGCCACCGCAGATCGCCCCCGAGACCACCGCATCCTTCAACTCGTCGCTGAAGTCCGGCACTAACGTGGCCAGGTAGGTGATGGCCGCGTTGTCGTTGAAGGCCGTCAACACCGTCGCCCCGACCAGCAGCGGGAATTCCCCGAGGCGACTCAGCACCGGCTCGATCCACCACGCCTGCAACCCGCCATGCACCACCAGCCCCGCCAGGAAGAACCCGACCAGCATCGGCGACTTCATGGCGATATCGTCCTGGTGCGCCGTCGTCGCCATCGTGAAGGCCAGGAAGAACAGGAACCCTCCGATGAAGAGGGCAGGCTCGTGCGCCACCAGCACCGTCCAACCCAGAAACGCCAGGTGCACACCCGTGATCCAGAACGGCACCGGCTCCTGCCGCTCCGATTCGTCCGGCGGCAGGTTCTGCGCGTTGTCCGTCATCCGGGCAAACTCCTTCCGGAAAATCAGGAAGTAAACCAGATTGCCAATGACGATCCCCGCAATGGCCCGCACCCCGACCTTCTCGAACATAT
>CAJCII010000058.1 GCA_903970335.1 Bacteroidota bacterium
TACTTTGCCCATCCCGAGGCCAAATATTTCGGCGTCGGCATGATCGCCCGCGATCAGGTTGAAGACTACGCCCAACGCAAGGGCTTCGACGTTCCCGTCATGGAAAAATGGCTCGCGCCGAACCTCGGCTACGATCCCGACAAGCCGGAACCCGCGACAACTCCGGGCAAGAGTTCGGCCATCGCGGGCAAAGATTCCTCCTCGCCCTGCGGCTGCGGTTTGGTACACGCTTAGGCATGACACCGGACGAGGACCCGAGCGACGATCTTTGGCTTCCCCCGCTCTCGATCGTCGTTTGCGCCTTCCTGGTCGTGATGATGTCGTTCGCTTATCGTTTCATTCCATTCGGTGTCACCGGCCAGGCATTTTTCCTCATCGCCGTCCTGCGCGCCTTTATTTATTGGCCGGCGATGCGGCGATGGATGGCCCGCATGCCCGTTGCGCATCGCGTCGTTTTTTCGCTCGTGCTCATGGGCATGGTCGCCGGGCATTTCAGCCTGCAAAAGCGGGCCTGGTTCCCTTTCATTCCCTGGTATATTTTTCCGTCCTTGCGCGAGGACGATCCCGTCGTCGACCGCGCCTTCATCGCCACCACGGCCAGCGGAAAGCAAGTCCGGCTGCTGGTCGAGCAACTTATTCCCTCCATTGTTCAGATCGATCCGCTCGATGCCTTGGACAATCCCAAGCTTTACCCGCCGGGCACCACCGATCACCTCGCCTACGCCCTGGCCAAAGTCTATAACGAACACCACCCGAACGACCCCGTGGAACAAATCGATCTGATCGCCCAGGCCGTCAGGCTCCATCCGCCCGCGAACGAATCGCGCACCCAACCCTCATGCGAGCTTCTCAAACACTACGACATCTCGTCGGACCGCTGGAATTGATTCATGAGCAGGCCGGCCCGAGACTGCTCGGCCTCACCCGGCTCGGCGTCATCCTGCTCTGGATTTTTAAACTCTCGCTCGACCCCCTCTGGCGTCTGACCGAGATGCCGCGGGAAATGTTCCAACCCATCGGCCTGCTTCTTCTCCTCCCCGACGGCGCCTTGACTGCGTTGCTGACCACGAACGGACTGGTCTTTCTCTGGACGCTGACCCTCGCTTCGCTCGCGTTTTGCCTCGCCAACCGGGCCTTCCCCCTGGCGGCGACGGTGGCGGCGATTCTCGTGACCGTTTACTCGTGCCTCATCCGCAGCTTCGGTCCTGCCGTGCACACCGACATTGTCCTCATCCTCGCTCTCTATGTCCTGGCCGGGTTTGCCTGGGCCGATACCCTCTCCACCGGGCCGAACGGAAAAAAATCGTTGCCCGCAGGATCGTGGAGTTCATTCCCGCTCGTGACCATCGTCGCCCTGCTCTGCCTGTCCTACATGCTGGTCGGGATGAATCGCACCATGGCCGGCGGCCTGCGCGTCTTCACCGGCGACACCATGGAATACTGGGCCATCGACGCCAGCCTGCGCGGCTACTATTTCAACACCGAAATCGGCTGGCATATCCCCGAATGGCCGCTCGCCCTGTTCATGCTCCGCTCCGGCCTGCCGATCATCACCCTCTTTGAAATGGCCGCGCCGCTCTGTCTGGTCTGCCCCCATTTCCGCTGGGTCTTCATCCCCGTCATGCTCTCCTTTCACCTCCTCAGCCTCGTCTTCATGAACATCTTTTTCTTCGACGACATGCTCCTTTACCTGCTCCTCATCGATTGGTCCCGGCACTACGCCTGGCTCCGGGCGAGGCAGGGCTAGAGATTGCCCCGTCTTTTTTAAAAAATTGATCGATAAAGCTTAATCGTGATACATTTTGGTCTCACAATGAAAACAGCCACAGTCCGTGACTTGAGAAATCGCTTTGCCAGCGTGTCCAAGTGGATCGAAGAAGGTGAGTCGGTAGCCATCACCCGCCACGGCACCACTATCGCAACCCTGTCACCGGTATCTCACGAAAAACCACCGCGCCTCGATTGGGCCAGGCGATTGGCCGAGTGTCCAGCCGTAGGTCGGAAATTGACCAAGCGCGAAACCGAGGCCTTATGGAAAGCCTTGCGGGATTAAAAACCATGGCTGCGGCCGCTTACGCCGATAGTAGTTTCCTTGTCTCACTCTATCTTCGGGATGACAACCATGCGAGAGCATGCACCTTCATGACCAAGTACGCGCCCGCGCTCGCCTTCTTGCCTCTGCACCGCGTCGAAGTTCGCAACTCGCTTCGTTTGACCGAGACAAAGGGACTAATCACGAGCGAAGAGCGCCGTCGGATCTTCAAACAACTCGCTCAGGATATGAGGGATGGCTTCTTGAAACATGTCGTGGTCGCGTGGAGCGATATTTTGCGGAGAGCGGATGAACTTAGCGAAAAATACCGAGTCAAGCATGGGCAACGAGCCATTGATCTTCTGCACGTCGCCGCCGCCCTTGAAAGCGGCATCGGAACATTTCTCTCCTTCGATCGACGACAATGCGGACTAGCCGAGGCCGCAGGTTTGCAGGTCAAACCCTAACCGGCTTCCCCCACTCCCGCTCCATGGGCCAGGGTCAGTAAAACATCGGTCTTGGCCAGCGAACCAATGAGATGCCGGTCGTGCTGATTATCGAGCACCGGCAGCCGTTCGCCATCGTGCCGGGCGAAAACCTCGAGCGATTCCTTCAACGAGGCGTCGCCCGTCAGCACCGGCACATCGTCGTGCATGATGTCCAACGCGATCACCACCTGCGGCAGGTCGGTCTCGTGCAGGAACGGCTTGAGGTCCTGCAACGCGATCGCCCCGAGAAACCGCCGCTCGCCATCGACGACGTAAAGATGCTTGAACGTGTTCGCGGCGAGGGTTGCGGCCACCGCTGCGAAACCGGATGTGCCTTTCACGCAAATGGGGTCCCGCTTCATCAAGTCCCGCACATGCAGCAGAAAAATCGGCGGACCCGAGTGCTCCCCCGGCCCGTTGAGTTGCCGGCTGTAAACCGATTTCGCGCTGATCCCGCGCGCCACATAAAACGAGGAAACGCACGCCAGCATCAGCGGCATGATCGTGGCGTCGTCGCGCGTCATCTCGAACATGATCAGGATCGACATGATCGGCGCCCGGGTCATCGCAGCAAGAAAACAGCCCATTCCCACCACGGCAAAACTGCTCGGCGCGATCTGCACCCCGGGCAACACCGCACGCAAGGCCTCGCCGTAGAGCGAACCGATCATCGCGCCGCAAAAGAGCGTTGGGGTGAACACGCCACCGACCCCGCCGCTGCCCGTGGTGGCGACGGTCGCGAGCACTTTGCACAAGAGAATGCTCAACAGGCCCCAGCAGACCCAGTCGCTGTTCAGGACGGACTCGACCACGCCGTAGCCGTTGCCCCAGACCCCGCCGCCCTTCCAATCCGGCGGTTGCCAGAGCGAAATCGAACCGACGATCAACCCTCCCAGGCCGAGCTTCAACGGAACCGGCAACCTGGCCCGGGCGAAAAGCGTCTCCCCTCCCCGCAACAGCAGCAGAAAAAGCGGCGCGGCCAGGCCCGCGATAACCCCCAATAGCGCGTGGGCGATCAGTTGCCAATTCGGCACCACGCCGAAATTCGGCATCCGGTAAACGGGCTGCGCACCGAGAAACTGGCTCGCCGTCGCCGTCGCGATGACCGACGCGACGATGAGCGGCCCGATGCTCTCCATCGCGATCGAACCCAGCACGATCTCGGCCACGAAAAAGGCTCCCGTCAGTGGCGCATTGTACGCGCAGGCAATACCCGCCGCCGCCCCGCACGCCACCAGCAGGCGGAGTCGCGCCGGGGAAAACTTCGCCGCGCGACCGAGGAGCGATCCACCCATCGCGGCGAGTTGCACCATCGGCCCTTCCCGCCCGATCGAACCGCCGGAGGAAATCGTCACCAGCGAGGAGATGCTCTTCACCAGCGTTGCGCGCATCCGGATCACGCCGTTCCCCAGCACCACCGCCTCCATGAAATCGGCGGAACGCCCCGCTTCCGACCATTTTTTCCCAAGCAGCAAAATCGATCCGGCGATCGTGCCGCCCACGGCGGGCAGGAACAGCCGCTCCCACCAGGGCAACGTCGCCGCCGCATATTCCAGCGAGGCATCCGAGTGCATCAGCGCCCTCTCCAGGAAGCGGAGCGCCTCCCGAAAAAGCACCGAGGAGATCGCCCCGCAAAGACCGGTGACCGCCGCCCAGAAATAATTCGATTCCCACAAATCGCCCGGCCCTCTCTCGGTAATCCAGACGCGCAGGCGGAGCAACCGGACGACCGTGAGCCGGAGCAGACGCCGGGCGGGCGACACCCATTCCGCCCCGGTCTTGGGGTCGGTCGATGGCGGGTTGTTCATGGCTACCCGCGAGAAAATAGCCGAAAAGTCCTCGCGGGTCGCGAGGAAAACTCCGACTTGGTCACAACGGAGCCTTGGCTAATGACCGGAGACGCTCTAAGTTCGGGCGCGTGGCCTATCTTGAAATCAGCCCGCGAGTGGGACGCTCGCAGGGAGCAAGCATTTTTTGGGGACTCGTCTCGGTCTTTTTCGCCGCCGCCGCCTGCTTCTATTTCTGGAAAAACCACGAGAACGAAATCGCCACCGACAAGTTTCGCGGTGAGGTCGTTGCCCTGCAGGACGAATGCGACGAACTGAACTCCGAAAAAGCGCGACTCCAGGCCAGCGTCAGCGACACCAACGACCAATTAAAAGCCCGTGAGGACTTGGTCCAGCAAAAGGAAACTGAACTCGCCGAGGAAGAAAACCGGATCGCAGCCCTTGAGCTGAAAAACCCGCCGCCCACCTCGACCGCCCCGAAGCAAAATCCGACCGCCGCCATCTCCGCGATGTACAAGAAATTTGGCGATGCCGCGCACAAACTCGTCAAGGACGACACGAGCGAGGTGATCCTCCACGGCGACCGGCCCATCCTCCGCTTGGCCAACTCGGTTCTCTTCGCACCCGGCGATGCCACGCTCAAACCCGAGGCCAAGCCCGTGCTCGACCAGATCGTGCAAACTGTCCAGGCCCAGGCCGACCATTTCGAACTCCGCGTGGAATGCTTCACCGATAGCGATTTGGAAATGCCCCAGCCGGGTGCCGCGGCCGCCAAGACCGATACCACCACGCCCCACTTTGCGACGAGTTGGGACCTTACCGCCGCCCGCGCCGCCGCCATCGCCCGCTACTTCCTGGTCCAGTCCGCACTTCCCTTCAAGAACGTGCTCGTTGTCGCGCGAGGGGACTCGGAACCGATCGCCACCGGCGCGAAAGACAACCACGCCCGCAATCGCCGCGTCGAAATCAGCGTGGTCCCCGTGGTCGATCCGCTCGCGCCGCCACCCGAACCGCCCCCCGACAAAGCGAAGTAGGTTGCCATGAAAGCGCCCGTCGAACCTCGTTCCCCTGCGCCCCCGGCCTACCCGACGGACCAACAACGCCGCCTGCTCTGGACCGCCCTCACCGCCCTGGCCCTTACCGCGCTGCTCGGCGTGGCCGCGCTGATTTTCCTCGGCTTCATCACTTTTCTCAGTTGGTCCTACCCGATCCTTCTGCCCATTGGACTGGCAGTCATTATCGCTCTTTGCCTGGAGCCTTTCGTCGCCTTCGCCCAAAAGCGCGGCCTGAAACGCGATTCCGCCACCCTGCTCGTCTGCCTGCTGGCCGCGATTGTCTTTGTCCTTTTTTGGGCCTATCCCCTCCCCGCGCTCGTCGGTCAGGTTGGCAGTTTCTTCAAGACGCTACCGGCCACGCTCCAAGACGGGATCACCAAGTTGCAGGCCACGATCTCGAGTCCGTCCGAGGGAACGCCGCCCACGTCAGGCACTCCGATCGCGCCAACCACCGCCGAGGCCTCTCCCACTCCCGGCTCGCCCGCCGAACCGGTCGCGATCGCGCCGAGGGAATCCCGTTCGGACAGCGGACACACACTGATCCAGACCTGGCTCAAGGACAACCTTCCGGCCATCCAGCAGGAGGCGCAGAAGAATCTGGCCAATGTGATGTACTCGTCGCTGGGGACGGTGGGGCAGGCGTTCGGCTTTATGCTCGGGTTCGGCTTTGTCCCGATCTACGTCTATTACTTCCTCGCGGATCAGGACCGGATCGCGAACCACTGGCACGACTATGTGCCGCTGCGCCGCTCGCCGCTGCGGGACGAGGTGGTCTCGGTGCTGGGCGAGATCAACCGGGTACTGGTCAACTATTTCCGGGGGCAGATCGTGGTGGCGGCGTGCAATGGGCTGCTGACCTTCATCGGGCTGTGGGCGATCGGGGTGCCGTACAGCCTGGTGCTGGGGGTGATCACCGGGGCGCTGAGCATCGTGCCGTTCCTGGGGATCATTGCCAGCATCGTCCCGACGCTGCTGCTGGCGTTCCTGTCGGCGAAGGCGGACCCGACCTGGCAGTGGCTGAAGCCGGTGCTGGTGCTGGGGGTCTTCGGGCTGGTGCAGATGTCGGAGTCGATGTTCATTACCCCGAGGGTGCAGAGCCACAGTACGGGGCTGCACCCGCTGGCGATCATCCTGGGGATCCTGTTTTGGAGCATGTTGCTGCCGGGACTGCTGGGGCCGATCGTGGCGGTGCCGCTGACCTGCGCGGTGGTGGTGCTGCTGCGGCGGTACGTGTGGCTGGACACGAAAACGCAGGCGTAAATGGCCTGAATGTGCTATTAAATTAGGGCAGACTGGGCATTGAGTGGAAGG
>CAJCII010000059.1 GCA_903970335.1 Bacteroidota bacterium
ACCCGAAAGGCCAGAAAATCTCCGATGAAGAAATGGCCCGCGTCCACCTGCGCCCAGACCCATTCCACGGCGAATGGAACTACGTCATTAGTCCTGCCTAATATCCCTAGTTGTTCAGGTTATTATTGCTAGCTTCCTAACCATCTTCCACTTTTTCCCAAAGCTAAACCCGCTCTTCGGGTGTTTATCTTGTCTTTTGATTCTCCTAGTCGGCTGGTTTATCATCTACTTCTACATGGGGCTCTAATTCAAAATGACCGCCTGATAAAGCCTCCAGATGACATCCCCCTCATTTCCCGGTAGAGTGGTCGGCCCATGAGCCTCGATCTCCTCAAAGAAAAACTCCAGAGCGTCTTCAAGACCCTGCGCGGCTACGGCAAACTGAGCGAGAGCAACGTCGCCGACGCGGTGCGCGAAGTGCGTCTGGCGCTGCTCGCCGCCGATGTGAATTACCAGGTCGCGAAGGACTTCTGTGACGAGGTGAAGAAGAAGTGCCTCGGGCAGGAGGTGCTGGCCAGCATCCGCCCCGGCGAACAATTCGTCAAAATCGTCCACGACGAACTCCTCGCCTGCTTTTCCGGCGACACGACCGAGCTCACGCCGAACCGTCCCCTGCGCATTCTCCTCTGCGGTCTCAACGGCGCGGGCAAGACCACCACGGCGGGCAAGCTCGCCAACTGGTTTCGGAACCGCAAGCAGCATGTCGTTCTTGTCGCGGGCGATCTGGCCCGTCCGGCGGCGATCGAGCAGTTGCAGGTCCTCGGCAGGAAGATCGGCGTTACCGTCCTCACTTTCCCAGGCGAGAAAAGTCCCGAGACTGTCGCGCGTCTCGCCCGGGAGGAAGTCGTCCGGCTCCGGGCCGAAGTCGCCATCTTCGATGCGGCGGGCCGTCTCGATGTCGATGACTCCCTGCTCGCGGAACTCGAGGCCGTCGGCAAGACGTGGGAGCCGCAGGAAAGCCTCCTCGTCGCCGATGCCGCCACCGGCCAGACTGCGGTCAAGGTCGCCCAGGCCTTCCGCAGCCGCGTGCCGCTGACCGGCCTCGTGCTCTCCAAATTCGACGCCGATACCCGCGGTGGCGCGGCGCTTTCCTTTCAGCGCGTCACCAAGGTGCCCATCCGCTTCCTCGGCACCGGGGAGGGGATCGATGCCCTGGAGCTTTTTCAGCCGGAGCGGCTCGTCGGGCGGCTGCTCGGCATGGGCGACATCGTCGGGCTGGTCGAGAAGGCGCAGATGGAGTTCGACGCCTCCTCGGCGGAGAAGCTGGGCGAGAAGCTCGCGAAGAATTCCTTCGACCTCCAGGACTTCCTCGACCAGATCAAAATGGTGCGAAAGCTCGGTCCCCTGCAAAATGTGCTTGGCATGATCCCCGGAATGCCTAAGATGCCGGATTCGGTCGATGGTGAGAAATCGCTTCGCCGGGTCGAGGCGATGATTCGCTCCATGACCCTCGAAGAACGCTCTCGACCGGGAATCCTGAACGCCCGTCGGCGGCAGCGCATTGCGCGCGGCAGCGGCACCAGCGTCTCGGAACTCAACGAACTCTTGCATCGGTTCGAAGAGATGAAAAAGATGATGCAGCGGCTCACCCGCGGCGGAAGCCCGGACAAGATGTTGCGCAATTTAATGGGCAGGCGTTAGACAACTCGAAAAGAACATAATTATGGCAGTGATCATCCGACTCCGTCGCGACGGTACCAAAAACAGTCCCTACTACCGCATCGTGGTGGCGGACAAGCACAGTCCCCGCGACGGCAAATTCCTCGAACTCATCGGCACCTACGATCCGAAGAAAAAAGAAGACAACTCCACCGTCAAGCTCGAACGGGCCGAGCATTGGATCAAACTGGGCGCCCGCCCCTCCGATACCGTCCGCAGCCTGCTGAAGAAAGCCAAGCTCAAGGCGACCAAGGAAGCCAAAGTCGCCGCCGAGGCCCAGGCCGCTGAAGACGCCAAGGCCAAGGCGACCGAGGAAGTCGCCGCAACCGCTTAATTCGAGAACCCGTGCGCACCCATGAAACACTTTCTGGATTATGTGGTGCGCAGCCTTGTCGATAACCCCGACGACGTGCAGATCACCGAAGTGCCGGGCCAAAACGAGCGGATCTATCGCGTCGGTTTGAACCCCGCCGACATCGGCCTCGTCATCGGCAAGGGCGGACGCACTATCGGCTCCATCCGCTCCCTCATCAACGCCGCCAACAAAGCGGGCGATCATCTCGCCGTCGAAGTGGTGGAAAATTCCTGACCATGCGCCTCGACGTCATCACGCTCTTCCCGGAAATCCTCCGCGGACCGCTCGACGCCTCCATCCTCGGGCGCGCCCAGCGCGGCGGCCAGGCCGAGATCCACCTCCACCAGTTGCGCGATTACACCACCGACAAGCACCGCACCGTCGACGACAAGCCCTATGGCGGCGGCCCCGGCATGTTGCTCAAGTGCGAACCCATCTTCGCCGCCGTGCAGGACGTCCAGGCCAAGGCGGAACGGCCCGGTCGCGTCATCCTCCTCACCCCCAGCGGCCCCAGGTTCGACCAGGCCAAGGCCCGAGAACTCGCCGCGCTGGACCGCATCGTCTTTGTCTGCGGCCACTACGAAGGCGTCGACGAACGCGTCCGCGAGCACCTCGTCGACGAGGAACTCTGCATCGGCGATTTCGTCCTCACCAACGGTGCCCTCGCCGCGCTCGTCGTCATCGACGCCGTCGTGCGTCTTCTCCCCAACGTCGTCGGCAACGAAGCCAGCACCCAGTCCGAGTCCTTCAGCGCGGAACGTCCCTGGCTGGAAGGACCGCAGTACACCCGTCCCGATGGATTTCGCGGTTGGCGCGTACCGGACATCCTGCTTTCCGGCCATCACGGCCAAATCGAGAAGTGGAGCGAGCAACAGAGCCGCCTCCGCACGGAGCAACTCCGGCCCGACCTTTTGAAAGAAGCGTAGAAAGAAAGACACATCCTTATGCAACTCATCGAAAAAATCGAAGGCGAACAGA